>JAPLTZ010000050.1 GCA_026397895.1 Verrucomicrobiota bacterium
CAATTTGCGAAGGCGAAAATCCCGTTCTACGTCTGCCCCGGCACTTCGGCGTGGCAGACGCTCGTCGGCAAGCACGACAACGCCTTCGCCAACCTCCGCGCCGCCGCCAAGGCCGGACGCAAGCACGGCGCGCTCGGTTATCTCATCACCGATTGGGGCGATGGCGGGCATCCGCAGCCGCTGGCGGTGAGCTGGCCGTTGTTCGCGGCGGGCGCGGCGCTGGCGTGGAACGCGAAGGGTTTTGATGAATCCAAACTCGGTGATGTCTTGAGCCGCGATATTTTCGGTGACACGTCCGGCAAGGTCGCGGGCGCGGCGTTGCGGCTGGGCGTGGCGCATCGCAAGCTGGGCATCATCGCGCCGAACGAGACGCCGCTGGGCACAGTCATCGCTGCGTATCCGCCGGAGCTGCGCGAGTTGTTTTGTCGCAACGGGGCGAAATGGTTTGCCAAGATTCCGGCGGCAAATATTCGCGCGGCGTTGCGGGAGATTGAGAAGCAGATTGTGGTCTTGTCGCGTCTGGCCGACCGGCAGGTCGGCCCTACCGGCAACAGGAAAATTCTCGTCCGCGAGCTGGAACTTGCGGCGCGGATGGCGGCGGAGTCGTGCCACATCATGCTGTGGCAGCAGGCGGTGGCGGCGGGAAAACTTTCTGTCGCGTGCCGGATGGCGGCGGCGGGAATTGGGCGGTTGGAAAAAATCGAGCGCGAATTCAAAGCCTGTTGGCCTTTGCGAAACAAAGGCGCCACCAGAATGTGCACGCCCTTCCTGCGCTGGCGCATCGCGGATTACCGGCGTGGGCGATTAGTGGCGAATTAGCTCGCTACGACCGGCGGTTTCGGCACATACTTCCATTCATGACCGCAACCAAGCCAGCCCGTCGTCCCGTCCGTAAACCCCTCGAAAGCGGCCAGCTCTGGCGGCTCGGCGAAGCCAATCTCAAGGTCGAGATGGTCGGCAAGCTGCTCGTCCACTACAAGCTCGCCAAGCCCAACGCCGTCCGCGTGGCCACCTCCATTTCCAGCATCACCACGCTGGAAAAATACATGAAGGCCAACAAGGCCACCCTCGTCCGGCAATAGCCGGCACTCTTCCCCGGCTTCCGCTTCCGGCGGGGGTCTTCTGAATCCGCGACCGGCTTCAGGCGGAGCTGCAACTTGAATTTTCCGGTGGCGCGCCTGACTTTTTTTGAAACCAGTTCCCGTTTTCTGCGTCCTGAATGACGTGAAACCGCGTCGCGCCTTTACCCTGATCGAATTATTGGTGGTGATCGCCATCATCGCTATCCTCGCCGGCTTGCTGCTGCCCGCGCTGGCCAAAGCCAAGGAGAAGGCGAAGGCCATCACCTGCCTCAACAACATGAAGCAGATTCAACTGGCGACGCAAATGTATCTCGACGACAACAACGGCGTCGTCATTCCGCTGTGGGTGGAGCAGGGCGTTGCCGGCTGGAACACCTGGGACTACGACCCCGCCAGCTTCGTCGTCACTTCCGCGAACCGGCTTTGGTGGCCCGACAAGCTGCGGCTGGACGGCTACAATCCGGCGCAAAAAATCTTCGACTGCCCGATGTTGAAAGAACCCGCCACCGACGCCGGCGGCGACTCCCGCAGCACCAACCACACCCTCGGCATCGGCATGAATTATCCCGAATACGGCTGGCTTGTGCCGCAGGCGGGATTTGCCTCGCCGATCTACACCACCGGCCGGGAAAGCCAGGTCGCCCGACCCAGCCAGTTCATCGTGTTCGCGGATGCGGGCGAAGTTTTTGATCCCGACGAGCCCAATGCGGACAACTGGCATGAGCTTCCCGCCACCGGCTGCACTTATTTCCGCGTGCCGAGCGACAACGTCGACGGCGCTTACGCTAACGGCGATTCCCGTTCCATGCCGCGCCACGACGGGCAGGTCAACACCGCCTTCTTCGACGGCCACGTGCAAAAGCTCCGCAACCGCACCATCCGCTACGACCTGCCCCGCACCGACGCCAGCGTCCTCTGGGCGCGGAACAACAGCGGCAACGCCCACTGACCTGTGCGCGCCCGACGCAACCCTGCCGGCTCATTTCCGCTTTGCGTTCCGGCGCGCTTGGCGGTTTAATCTCCGCCACATGAAAATTGTTCTCGCTTACTCGGGCGGCCTCGACACCTCGGTGCTGCTTTCCTGGATCAAAGAAAAATACAACGCCGAAATGATCGCCTTCTGCGCCGACATCGGGCAGGAGGAGGAACTCCACGGCCTCGAAAAGAAGGCTCGCAACACCGGCGCCTCCAAGATTTACATCGACGACCTGCAGGAGGAATTTGCCCGCGACTTCATCTACCCGATGATTCGCGCCGGGGCGATTTACGAGGGTCAATATTTCCTCGGCACGTCCATCGCCCGCCCGCTCATCGCCAAGCGCATGGTCGAAATCGCTCGCAAAGAAAAAGCCGACGCCATCGCGCACGGTGCGACGGGCAAGGGCAACGACCAGGTCCGCTTCGAACTCACCGCCGCCGCGCTCGCGCCGGATTTGCAGGTCATCGCCCCGTGGCGCGACGAACGCTATCGCAAGGAGTTCCCCGGCCGGCAGGAGATGATTGATTACTGCGCCGCGCACAAGATTCCTGTGCAGGCCAGCGCCAAGAAACCTTTCTCGAGCGACCGCAACCTCCTGCACATCTCCTACGAGGCCGGCATCCTCGAAGACCCGTGGATGGACGCCAACGACCCGAAGTATCGCGGCTCGTTCACCACGCTCTCGGTGTTCCCCGAAGACGCGCCCAACAAACCGGAGTTCGTGACGATTGATTTCGTCAAAGGCGACGCCATCGCCGTCAATGGCAAGAAACTCTCCCCGCTCGGCGTGATGAAGACGCTCAACAAGATCGGCGGCAAACACGGCGTCGGTCGCGTGGACATGGTGGAGAACCGGTTTGTCGGCATGAAGAGCCGTGGCGTATATGAGACGCCCGGCGGCGCGATCCTGCATTTCGCGCATCGCCAGATGGAATCGCTCACGATGGACCGCGAAGTCATGCACCAGCGCGACGCGCTCATCCCGAAGTATGCCGAACTCGTTTACAACGGCTTCTGGTATGCTCCCGAACGTTACGCGCTCCAGGCCTACGTCGAGGAATCGCAGAAGAACGTCACCGGCACGGTGCGCGTGAAACTCTACAAGGGCAACATCATGGTCGCCGGCCGCAAGTCCAAGGTCAGCCTCTACAACCCGCACATCGCCACGATGGAAGCCGACCCGACCAAGGCCTACAACCAGGACGACTCCACTGGCTTTATCCGCCTGAACGGCCTGCGCCTGAAAGTCGCGGCGAAGGTGCATGGGAAGAAGAAGTGAATGTAAACTTGAGGTCACAATTTGTGACCTCAAGCTGAATTGAACCGGTCGCAAATTGCGACCGCATGGGAAATGATATGAGCAATCAGATTGCAACCATTACTTCGGTCATCCGCACGATTCGTGGAAAAAAGGTTATTCTTGACGCTGACTTGGCACGCATTTACGACGTGCCGACCAAAGCGTTGAATCAAGCCGTAAAGCGCAATCTTAAACGCTTCCCGAACGATTTCCTTTTTCAACTGACACTTGAAGAAGTTGCCGATG
>JAPLTZ010000310.1 GCA_026397895.1 Verrucomicrobiota bacterium
GCTTATGACCGCATTCTGCTTTCGCCGGCACTGGTGAAAGGGGAATCGTGGTTGAAGTTCAATTCCATTTCCGCCAACGAACACAAGCACGGCAAGGGCGATGACCGGAAACTTTACACCGACCATTTCCCTGTCACGGCGGTGTTCACCTTGGCGAAACCCGGAGGGACGAGTTCCACGAGTCCCTGATTTTTGGGGACTCGCACAGCTCGCCCCTCCGAAAAATCAGACGTTGAACTTGAAGAGCAGCACGTCGCCGTCTTTCACGACGTATTCCTTGCCTTCCATCCGGTAGAGGCCCTTCTCGCGCGCGGCGGCGACGCTGCCGCACTCCACGAGGTCTTTGTAGGCCACGGTTTCGGCCTTGATGAAGCCGCGCTCGAAGTCGGAATGGATCACGCCCGCCGCTTTCGGGGCGGTGTCGCCGTTGTGGATGGTCCAGGCGCGGACTTCCTTTTCGCCGGCGGTGAAATACGTTCGCAGGCCGAGCAGATGATACGTTCCGCGAATGAGCGCTCCGACGCCGGATTCGTCCACGCCAAGGTCTTTCAAGAAAGCTGTCGCCTCCTCGGGCGAAAGGTCAATCAGCTCGCTCTCGATCTGCGCGCTGATGACCACGGCTTCGCAGGCGAGGTGGGTTTTCACATACTCGCGGACTTTGAGGACGTGCGGATTCGTGTCCGCCGTGGCGAGGTCGCCTTCCTTCACGTTGCACGCGAAAATCGTGGGCTTGTCCGTCATCAGCCAGAACAGGCGCGAGATGGCCTTGTCTTCCGGCGTGAGTTCGAGCGTGAGCGCGGGCTTGCCGGCGTTGAGGTGCGGCTCCAGTTTTTTCAACACGGCTTCCTGCGCGAGCGCTTCCTTGTCGCCGCGCTTGGCGTCCTTGGCCACGCTGCCGAGCCGCTTCTGCACAGCTTCCAAATCCGCCAGCACCAGTTCCGTCGTGATGGTTTCGATGTCGCGCACGGGGTCAATGTTGCCGGCGACGTGATGAATGTCCGCGTCCTCGAAGCAGCGGACGACCTGCACGATGGCATCCACCTCGCGGATGTGCGTGAGGAACTTGTTGCCCAGACCTTCGCCCGCCGCCGCACCCTTGACGAGCCCGGCGATGTCCACGAACTCAATGGCCGCCGGAATCACGACCTGCGTCTTGGCGATGCCTTGCAGGACATACATGCGCGCGTCCGGCACGGTGACGATGCCGACGTTCGGGTCAATGGTGCAGAAGGGGTAGTTGGCCGCCTCCGCCTTGCGCGAGCGCGTGAGGGCGTTGAACAAAGTTGACTTGCCCACGTTGGGCAGACCGACGATTCCAGCTTTCAGCATAAAATTATTTTTTGGCCTTCGGTTTGGTCTCCGCCGCGACGGCTTTGCGGATGGTTTCCCGGAATTTCTCCATGCCTTCGCCAAAGGCCGCCGAGATGGGTAGCACGGAAAGCTTTTTGAATTTCGTTTTGAACTGCTTGAGCATTTTCTCCGAGGCCGGTTCGTCCATCTTGTTGGCGACGACGAGGCGCGGGCGGTCAAGCAGGGCGGGGTCGTAATACTCCAGCTCCTTGAGCAGTTGCTTGTAGTCGTCCCACGGCTTGCGGTTGTCCGTGCCGGCCATGTCGAGCAGCAGCACGAGGACTTTGCAGCGCGCGATGTGGCGCAGGAACGCGTGGCCGAGGCCGACGTTCAGGTGCGCGCCCTCGATGAGGCCCGGCACGTCGCAGACGGTGAGGCGATGCCAGTCGGGATATTCGACGATGCCAACCTGCGGCGTGAGCGTGGTGAAGGGATACGGCGCAATCTTCGGGCGCGCGTGCGAAATGGCCGCGAGCAGCGTGGACTTGCCGGCGTTCGGATAACCAACAATGCCGACCTCGGCCATGATGCGCAGTTCAAAAAAGAAATCGCCTTCTTCGCCGGGTTCGCCCGGTTGGGCGAAGCGGGGTGTCTGGCGCACGGAGGTGGCGAAATTGCGGTTGCCCAGCCCGCCGCGTCCGGCTTTGCAGAGGACGAAGCGCTGGCCGTGCGTGGTCAGGTCGGCGATGAGTTCGCCTTTCTTGCCGTGGTCGGTGGCTTTTTCTTCGGCGAAAGATTCCGGCTCCTTGGACAAATCTTCTTCCATCGCGCGGTTGCTGCCAGAATGGCGGATGACCGGGCGCTTGCCGGTGCTCGTCATCATCATCGGCGGCAATTCGTCCGCATCTTCCGCAACCTCCTCTTCCTCGACTTCGACGGGGTAGGTGGGCGGCGTGGTGCTGGGCAGTTTCCAGATGAGCGTGCCGCAGGGGACTTTGATGATGATGTCCTTGCCGGCGAGGCCGTCGCAGCCTTTGCCCATGCCGCACTTGCCGTCCTGCGCGATGAGGCGCGGCTGGTAGTATTGGCCGATGAGGTTGTTGAGGTCGTGGCTTGCTTCCAGAATCACGTCGCCGCCGCGCCCGCCGTTGCCGCCGCTGGGCCCGCCCTTGGGGATGTAGGCCTCACGATGGAAGGCCACGCAGCCTTTGCCGCCGTGACCGGCGCGGGCGTAAACTTTGATTTGGTCGATGAACATGATTTTTATTTTTGGGACGGCAAAATGCCGTCCCTCCCGTCACCAACAAAAAAGGCGAGGCGGTTGGCCTCGCCTTGAAATTGTCTGGCGTCCGCTAGTTCTTGGCGGCGGCGGTGGCCACCACGTTGACGCGCTTGCTGCCGAGGTCGAACTTCACCTTGCCGTCCACGAGGGCGAACAAAGTCCAGTCGCGCCCGCAGCCGACGTTCTTGCCGGCGATGAATTTCGAGCCGCGCTGGCGGATGATGATGCTGCCGGCGGTGACGGTTTCGCTGCCAAATGCTTTTACGCCGAGACGTTTGCTGACGCTGTCGCGCCCGTTGCGAACGCTGCCTTGACCTTTTTTATGTGCCATAAAGTCTGAAAATTATGCGTTGATGGTTTTGATCTGCACCACGGTCAGTTCCTGCCGGTGACCGATGGTCTTGTGATAGCCCTTGCGGCGTTTCATCTTGAAGGTGAGTTTCTTCTCGCCGCGGATGTGCTCGACGACATCGGCCGTGACGGTCGCGCCGGTGACGGTGGGCGAGCCGACGGAGAGTTTGCCGTCCTTGTTGACGAGCAGGATGCGGTCGAAGGTGAAGGGCTTGCCCGCCTCGGTTTCGAGACGTTCAATCTCCAGTTTGTCGCCGGCAACGACCCGGTATTGTTTGCCACCAGTTTCAATAATTGAATAAGTCACAATAAATTTTTTCGGTTCTTTCGTCCCGTATTGAACGAAAGGGACGAAGAATGTATGAAAGAAACGAACGAATGCAATCTAAAAAGTGCGAATGTGTAAAGCTATGGCTATGCTCGCTGGTCGAGTGAGAGTCAGAGCGACGGAGACTCAAGCCGTCATCGGGATGCGCGGGCAAAGCAGTGGTGTGCAAGCTGTGGCCTCAAACTTACGGGTGGCGAACAAGTCGCTGGGGTGAGCGCTTGGAATGGTAAGCTAAAATACTTACATCGTCACAACAAAAAAACACCGCTCACTCAAAGTGCATGACAGTGCATAAAACTCAGGATGAAGGAGGGCATTGCTGTAGTTGACAGAGCACATTGCCGAAGACTTCAGCTTGGAACAACTGGCCGCGCTGGCGGGATTGAAGAAATTTTACATTCATCGCCTGTTTAAAAGCGCGTTGGCAGATTTCGCAAACCTTCTGGCAGTTTTCCCATGTTCAAAAAGACGAGAGGAGAGGAAGCTCGGCATCAAGCTGAACCAAAATCCAAGCCGCCTAAATCATTCTCAAGTTATGAAAAGACCATTAAACATCACCTTAATCTCGCTCGCCTCCATGTTGGCTGCGAATCTCGGCTCCGCCGCGCTCCTTACGTCATTCACCGATGACTTCAACCGCGCTTCCCTTGGAGCTAACTATACCGTGATCGGTGGAGCCGCCTACGGCATCAGCGGCAGCACGGTATTGACCAACGGCGGTGCCGGGCAGAACAACACTTTTTTGAATGTCGGCACCCTGCCCACGGACGCTGACTATTCAAACTCCATGAAGTTCACCGCGTCGCTGGACATTTTCGTTCCCGCCGGTGGCCAGGCAGCGGTGGTGACCGCCGGACTGATGGTAAATGCCCAGGGCAGCACCTCTGCCACCAATCGGACCATTCGTTTCCGGGGGAACAGTGCTGCCGATTGTTATATCCAACTGCTCGGCTTCGGCATCAGCGGCACTCTTAACAGCGCGAATATCGGGGTGCTTAGCAACAGCACTTGGTATACGCTGGGCGTGTCATCGTCGGCGCCTGGGGTGTATGATTATACTTTCCGCCGGCAGGACGCGGCGACCAATCTCATCAGTGGCGCGTTCACCACGACCACGACCAATATTTTCACGGGCGGCTCCATCGGCTTTTACACGGAAAATGCGGCGGCGGGCGCGTATCAGTTTGATAATTTTTCAGTGACGGTCGGGTCGGCGCTTTTGACATCGTTCAGCGACGACTTCAACCGCGCTGCTTTGGGGACGAATTACACTTTGGTTGGAGGGGCCGCCTACGGCATCAGCAACAGCACGGTGTTGACCAATGGTGGCGGGGGGCAGAATGTCACGGTTTTGAATGCCGGGAAACTTCCCAAGGCCGCAGATTACGCCAACGCCAAGTATTTTACCGCTTCGATGGATTTTTTTGTGCCGGCCAGCGGTCAGGCGGCGCTGATAACAGGCGGACTGGCGGTCAATGTTCAGGACAGCGCCAACTTTTGGACGCTTCGGTTTCGGGGAAACAGTGCTTCCGACGGTCGCATCCAATTGAACGGCAGAGTTGCGGGCGTGGACACCTACATGGGGCAAAGCGGGAACATGATTCTTAGCAACAGCACCTGGCATACGCTGAAAGTGACTTCTACGGCGGCGGGGAAATACCAGTATTCTGTCAGCCAGCAAGGTTCATCGAGCAACATCGTTAGCGGCACATTGACTCCGACAACCGTTTTCACGGGCGGCACCATCGGCTTTTACTCGGATAACGCGGTAACGGGAACGTATCAATATGATAATTTTTCCGTGATAGTCGGGTCTTCACTGCTGTCGTCCTTTAGTGATGACTTCAACCGCGCGGAACTCGGCACGAATTACACGGCGCTCCGGGGTGCCGCCTACGGCATCAGCAACAGCATGGTGTTGACCAATGTCGCCGGGCAGAATCAATCGTATCTGAAGAAGACCGGAGCCGGAGGCGTCTTGGGGACGCTGCCCACGGCGGCGGATTATTCCAACGGTTACACCTTTAACGCTTCTTTGGATATTTACATCCCGGCGAGCGGTCAGGCGGCAATCGTGACCGCCGGGTTGGTGTTGAATGAACAGGATCTGACCGGTGGCACCACCAATAATTTGATCCGGTTTCGTGGTTATGCGGCCAACAGTTGTGTCATCCAACTACAGCCCCAAAATGGCGGCGGTGGTGGTGATGGCGTCAATATGGGAACTTTGAGCAACAGCACCTGGTATACGTTGAAAGTGTCTTCGGCGGCGGCGGGGGTGTATAATTACACCTTTGGGCAGCAAGGCTTCCTCAGCAACATTACGAGCGGCGCCTTCACCCAGACCACGACCAACATCAGAACCGGCGGGGCGATCGGACTTTATATGGAGAATGCGGCGGCGGGCGTGTATCAATTTGACAACTTCTCTGTGCTGGTGGGCCAAAGCACCGGCGCGGTGCAGGTGACCTCCACGGAAGTGTGGGACGGAACCAACAATCCCCATGCCGCCGACGGGGTGATCTTGACCGGCTTGGGAACCGCCGCGAGTCCGGCGGTCTATACCATTCCCAAGGGGATGAACATCACGGGCACAGGCAAAATTTTGCTCAACACCACGACGGAAACCAGCGGGAATTCCATCCGGTTCAATATCTCCGGGGGCGATTTGACGATGGCTGCCGGGGCCGTGATCAACACCTCGCGGCATAACCGCAACGGCGGCAATCCGAGCTTTATCCTTGATCTGGCCGGGACCAACAACATCGTGGGCGCGGGCAGCATCGTCGGATTGACGGTGTCCACGGATTCGCCCCGCCATCTGACGATCACGAATGTGAACAATGTGAGTCTGGCGAGCATTGACGGCCATTCGGAAAACGTCAACAGCGGGAGTCGGACACTGCTGATCCAGGCGAACGGCGCGGTGGCGATTTCCGGGACGGTGGACAATGGTGATCGAGATACCACCGGTGGCGACACCGGCGACGTGACCATCAATGCCGCCAGCATCACGGTGAGCAATATCATCACCGCACCTTGGCGCACCACCGGCGTGCCCAACGCGGGCAAGGTGATCTTGAAGGCCCTGTCCCCTGCGGGCGGCTACAGCACGAGTGCGGCGGCCAACAACACCTATTCGAACAAACTCATCATCAATGGGGCGATTACCACCAAGGGCAGCGCGGTCACCCTCAGCGGGAACATCACCAATCAGGCAGTGGTGGTGAAATTGAGTCCGGCCTTCACGAATGTGCAACCCGCCGCTGCCGCATTAGTTATAAAAGCCGGCACGGTTCCCGCCGCCGCCGACCTTTTCATCAACCAGACGGTTGTTGCCTATGCCGCAGTCCATGACGTGCTGTGGTCAACAAATGGCACCGCCAGCGCCATCTCCGCCACCGCCCTGGCTTCCTCGCTCAACCCCTCCGCGACGGGGTCGAATGTCACCTTCACGGCCACAGTGACCGCGCCCGGCGGCACGCCGACCAACTATGTGCAGTTCCGCACCAACGGGGTGGCGGCGGCGGCGGTGTATCTGAATGGCAGCGGGGTGGCGGCGTATAGCACCACCTTGTTGCGGCACACCAACACCGTGACCGCGCAATATATGAGCGACGGGAACTATTTGGGCAGCACCGGCAGTGTGGTGCAAGTGGTGTCGAACACCGCGCCCGTGGCCAGCGGCGACAGCCTGTCTTGGGGCAAGGGAGCGGCCAACAAGTATGTCAGCATCCCCAACCTGCTGGCCAATGACACGGATGCGGATGGCGATACCCTTGCTCTCATCGGGGTGGATGCGGCCAGCGGCAATGGGGTTTTGCTCACCACCAATGGCAGCTACATCGAATACAACACCGCATTGACCGGCAACGACAGCTTCCATTACACCATCAGCGATGGGTTTGGCGGCACGGCCATCGGCACGGTTTCCATCACGGCGACCAACAGCTATGGCCAATCGGGTGAGATTGCGGCCACGCCGACCAATGCCACGGCGACGTTCTACGGCATCCCGGACACCAACTATTATGTGATGCGGGCGACGAACGTGCTGTTCACGCTGGGCATCAGCAATTTTCCGAGCGGCCCGGCGGCGACGAACGGGATCATCCAAGTGGTGGATGACTTTGCGGATCTCCCGAGCGTGCCCGCCTCGGCGTTTTATCGGCTGATCGCGCCCTGATTCATTGGTGACCACAATCTAAAATCCTAACAACCATGAAAACAAAAATAGCGACCCTGACCTTGGCGGTCACCGTGAGCCTGATGACCGGTGTGGCGCAAGCCACCCTGTATGATTACAACTTCACCGGGGCGACGACCATCAACGCGCTGATTCCCGATGGGAATCTGGCGGGGTATGTGAACACCATCACCGTGAGCGGCACCGGGAACAACGACATCCGGGACGTGAACGTCTATCTGAACATCAGCGGTGGCTACAACGGCGATCTGTATGGCTACCTGGTGGGTCCGAACGGGCAAATGGCGCTGCTGCTCAACCGAATTGGCCCGGGTTCGTTCGGGAACAACGGCGCGGGCATGACCGTGACCTTGGACGACAGCGCCACGGTGGGGAATGGGGGCTTGGGTGACATCCAAAACGTCGGGGCGAGCGGCTTTGTGGGGAATTTTGCAAACGGGACCTGGACGCTGTTTCTGGCGGACATGGTGAGCGGCGACCAGAGCACGCTGGTAAGCTGGGGCTTGCAGATTGATGTGGTGCCCGAGCCGGTGACGTGGGCGTTGCTGATTTTTGCCGCCTTGGGCGGGGCGTTCTGGTTCGGTTTCTGGCTGAAGCACGGCAGGTTCAGCGGCAATTGAGCCGGGCCGGATTTGGTTGGGCCGGACTTGTGGGTGGTTTGGGTTCCACCGGGTAGGTGCGCACGAATTCATAGGCGTTGCCGCACTGACACAAGCCGGCCCAACTTTTTGTTTCAGGTTGTCCCTGCAAAGAACCCACGCTTGCGGGTAAGCTTCCGGTTGTGGCAATGATTCATGTATCGGTGGAATTGACGGCGAAATGAAAACATCCTCAAAGATTCGGCACGCGGGAATCGCGCTGCTTTTGTCCATCGCGGCATTGAACGGCGCGGGGGCGGATTTGGAAGCAGGCTTCGCCCGGCCGCCCGCCGCCACCAAGCCGTGGTGCTACTGGTATTGGTTCAACGACAACATCTCCAAGGAAGGCATCACCCATGACCTCGAAGCGATGGCGCGCGTCGGCATCGGCGAGGCGCTGATGGCGAACATTTACCAGCCCGATTATCCGGCGGGCAAGGTGAAGGTCTTGAGCGAGGAGTGGTGGGGCTTGGTGGAACACACCATCCGCGAAGGCGGTCGCGTCGGCGTGGACATCGGGCTGTTCAATTGTCCCGGCTGGAGCATGTCCGGCGGGCCGTGGATCAAGCCGGAGCAATCCATGCGCTACCTCGTCTCCTCGGAACTGCGCGTCACCGGCCCGCTGAAGTTCGCGCAGAAACTGCCGCCGCCGAAGGAACAGTTTCAGGATGTCGCCGTGCTGGCTTTCCCCGCGCCGCAGGCCGATGCCGCCGCGTTCGCCGCGCAATCGCCGCGCGTGACGTGCAATCTGCTGGTTGCGGGCGTGGAAAAACTCGCGGATGGCGACCGCGAAACGGCGCTGGCGATTCCCGTCGCCGCCAAAGCTGCGTTTGCCGTCGAACTGGAAACCACGCAGCCGTTCACCGCTCGCAGCCTCGCAATTTATCCCGGCGGCGAAGCCTTCGGCGCGGATTGCGTGCTGGAAGCCGCCGATGCTGCCGGCCAGTGGCAGGCGGTGCGCCGGTTCAAGTTCGACCGCTCGAACATGAACCAGGGCCTCGGCCCGATGCCGCGCGGGCCGGTGACGATTTCCTTCGCGCCCGTGACGGCCAAAAAGTTCCGCGTCACGTTCGGCGGAATTTATTTCGGTCGGCTGCAAGGATCGACGCTTTCAAAGCAGGCGGCGTTGACGGAAATTGAACTGTCCGGCGCGGCGCGGGTGGAGGCGATTGTGGAAAAGCAGCTCGGCA
>JAPLTZ010000028.1 GCA_026397895.1 Verrucomicrobiota bacterium
AATCATCGTCAGCCAGTCGCTCGAAACCGCCGCGCGGCAGTCGTTCGGGGCGGCATTGCCCGGCCGGCGCTTCGTGATCGAGACGGATATCACGAGCGCGCCGGCGGTCGTGGTCGCGCGCGTCATCGAGGATGGGCCGGCGGCGATGGGCCCGATGGTGCTGGCGGATGCGCAGGGCAGGGTGGTCACGTTGTTCTGCCGGTGCATGCCCACGCCCAGCCGCGCGGTGAGCGGCGAGGGTTATTTTGAATTGCGCCCGCTGCCGCTGCAGCCGGGGGCGACGCCGTTGGATTCGGTTTTGCGGTTGCCGAATGATTTCTTTCGCGGCGCGGCGGCAAAAGGCGGCTGAAATTTGCCAATCGCGCTCTTGCGTTTGCGCGCGTCGTCAGGAAAAATCCGCGCGCTATGGCACATGTCAAACTACACATTCCGGGACCGATCGAAGTCAGCGAGAAAACTTTCAAGGCGTTCTGCTCACCGATGATCGGCCATCGCGGCCAAGGGTTCAAAGACCTTTACGCCAAAATTCAACCGCAACTCCAGACGCTCCTCTCCACCAAGCAACTCGTCTATCTCTCCACCTCCAGCGCGTGGGGCGTGATGGAAGGCGCGATCCGCAACCTCGTCGCCAAAAAGGTGCTGAACTGCATGTGCGGCGCGTTCTCCGACAAGTGGCTGGATGTCTCCAAGCGCTGCGGCAAGGACGCCGAAGCCCTGCAAGTGCCGTGGGGTTCGCCCATCCGCGCCGAACAGATTGACGCCAAACTCGCCACCGGCCAGTTCGACGCGCTCACGCTCATCCACAATGAGACCAGCACCGGCACGATGAGCCCGCTCGCCGAAATCGCCGCGCTCAAGAAAAAATATCCCGACGTCATGTTCATCGTGGACGCCGTCAGCTCCATGAGCGGCGTGCCGATGAACTTCGACGAACTCGGCATTGACGTGCTGCTCGCCGGCACGCAGAAGGCGTTCGCGCTGCCGCCCGGCCTCGCCGTGTTCGCTTGCTCGCCCGCCGCGCTCGCCAAGGCCGCGACAATGAAAGACCGCGGCTACTACTTCGACTTCGTCGAGTTCCAGAAGAACGCCGAGCAAAGCATGACGCCCAGCACGCCGAGCATCGGCCACGTCTTCGCGTTGAGCTCCAAGCTGGACGATTTCTTCGCCGAAGGGTTGGAAGCACGTTACGCCCGCCACCGCAAGACGAACCAGTTGACCCGCGACTGGGCGGCGAAACACGGCTTCGCGCTCTTCCCGGAAAAAGGTTTCGAGTCCATCACGCTCACCTGCGTCAGCAACGGCGAGCGCCCCGGCGGCCGCACCGTGGACGTGGCCAAGCTGCAAAAGCTCGTGAAGGATCAGGGCTTCCTCATTGACGGCGGCTACGGAAAAATCAAGGGCACGACCTTCCGCATCTCCAACATGGGCGACGAGACCGAGGCCTCCATGCAGCCGCTGTTCGCCGCGCTCGACCAGGCGATGGCGCAGTTGTGAACCGGGAGGGATGGCGTGCCGCCGTCCCATCAAGAAAATCGTTTGACGTCGGTTGCTCGGCCATGTTATCGCAACCCTGTTAATCGGTTCAACCAACTCAAACACCTCCAAAAATATGAGCGACAACAAACCTGCGGGAGCGGAAAAGAAAATCGCGGCTGGAATCTGTGGCATTCTTCTGGGCGCGCTGGGCATCCACAAATTCATCCTCGGTTACACCAAAGAGGGAGTCATCATGATTCTC
Organism: Verrucomicrobiota bacterium; assembly: GCA_026397895.1. Taxonomy (GTDB): domain Bacteria; phylum Verrucomicrobiota; class Verrucomicrobiia; order Limisphaerales; family JAFMIX01; genus JAFMIX01. The sequence continues at coordinate 1,739 of JAPLTZ010000028.1, forward strand.
GTGACAGTGCTGACTCTTGGACTCGGTGGATTCATCATGGGTATCATCGGGCTCATCGAAGGCATCCTGTATCTGACCAAGACGGACGACGACTTCGTCAAGACCTACGTTCAGGCCAAGAAGGGCTGGTTCTGATTCCTGCTGCTGCCGGCGTGGACTACCAACTCGTCCGCCTGAACAACGGCATCTGCTCCGTGCGTTCGCTGGCGGATGCGGAGACGTTCCATCCCGTCGTCGGTCCGGTCGCGGAGGCTGAAGCGCTCTATGTCAACCAGCTCCGGCTGCGCGAGCGGCTCGCGAAACATTCCGGCGAATTCGTCATCTGGGATGTCGGCCTCGGCGCGGCGGCCAATGCTCTCACCGTCCTGCGCGGGCCACAAGGCCGAGCCGCTGGAGTTCGCGCTGCAACACGCGGCTGAACTCGGCTATTTCGGTGGCTACGAAGCTCACCTGCAAGAATTACTCCGCGCGAAGCGGGTCGTGTTTAGGGACGGCGTTCAGGCGGTGGATTGGGAATTTCACCTGGGCGACTTCCCTGAGTATTTGAAATGCCAAGTCGCAAATCCAAAATCGAGAATTCCAGCGCCGCACGCAATTCTGTTTGATGCATATTCTCCCGCCAGAAATCCCGCGATGTGGACGCTGCCGTTGTTCACGAACCTGTTCCGCCTGCTCGATCCGCAACGCCCCTGCGCGCTGCCGACGTATTCCCGCAGCACCATCCTGCGCGTGACGCTGCTGCTCGCGGGCTTCTTCGTCGGCGTCGGCCACGCCACCGGCGAAAAGGAGGAAACGACCATTGCCGCCAACACGCTGGAACTGATTTCCGACCCGCTGGACCGCCGCTGGCTAGATCGCGCCCGCCGTTCGCACAGCGCCGAGCCGATGGTGTCGCCGGTTTATCAGATCGCGCCGTTGAGCGCGGCGAGCTGGGAAAAGCTTCAGACGCACCCGCAGTTTCAGCCGTAGCGATACGGTTTGCTCATCGTGAAGGTGTTCGGCAGATGCCGCACCTCGCGCACCGCGTCGTCCGTGAGCAGCACTTCCACGATGTCGAAGCGGATTTTCACCTCGGGATTCTTGATGCGTCGCAGGTAATCCAGCGCGGTCTGGGAAAGCAGCCGCCGCTTGCGTGCGTCCACGGCGGCGGCGGGGCGCGTCCAGACTTCGGACGAACGGGTTTTGACTTCGATGAACACGAGACAATCCTCGTCGCGGAAGACGAGGTCAATCTCGCCGCGTTCGGAGCGGAAGTTGCGCGTGAGAAACTTCAGGCCGAGACCGCGCAGATGTTTCTCCGCCGCGCGCTCGCCGAGTTCGCCGTGCCGCAGATGCTCCGGCTTTTCCTCGCGGACGAAAAGCGATTTGATTCGTGCGACCAGACTCATTTAGCCACAGATGAAACACAGATTGAACACAGATGGGAATCCTTTTATCCGTGTTTCATCCATGAAAATCCGTGGCTAGAACAGTTCCCGCTCTTTCGCCTTTAGCGGTGCAAAGCTTTTCCGGTGGATCGGGCACGGCCCGTGCGCGGCGATGGCGGCGAGGTGTTGTGGCGTGCCGTAGCCTTTGTGCTCGGCGAAGCCGTATTGCGGCCATTGCCGGTCGGCCTCAAGCATGAGCCGGTCGCGCGTGACCTTGGCGAGCACGCTGGCGGCGGCGATGGAATAGCTGCGGGCATCGCCCTTCACGAGTGGCGTCTGTGGGAAGGCGAGCGAGCTCACGCGCAGGCCGTCCACCAGCACGTGTTCCGGCGCGGGCGAGAGCTGGGCAAGCGCGTCGTTCATGGCGCGGTGCGTGGCTTGGAGGATGTTGATGCGGTCGATTGTTTCCGTGTCCACTTGGGCGATGGCGTGGCGGATTTCGGGATGCCCCGTGAGGATGGCAAAAAAATCTTCGCGTTGCCGCTCGGTGAGCTGCTTGGAATCGTTCAGCTTTAGCAGGCGCTCGTCGAAGCCGGATTCCGACCAGCGGTGCGGCAGAATGACCGCCGCCGCCACGACCGGTCCGGCGAGCGGCCCGCGCCCCGCTTCGTCCACGCCGGCGACAAGGTGCAGGCCTTGCTGCCAAAGCTCGCGTTCGAAGGCGAGACGGTCGGAGAATTTCGCGGTCATTTCTTGCCGGCGAGGCTACCGCATTTCGATGAGTTGTCAGGTTCATTTCGCGACGAAAAAAGATTGCATTCATTCCGTTGGAATGGCAATTAAGCCGCGATTTTTTGAGTTTGTGGCTAAAGAAGAGGCAATCGAATTATCCGGCACGGTGACGCAGGTGTTGCCCGGGACGATGTTCCGCGTGGCGCTCCCCAACGGTCACGAAGTGCTGGCCCACATTTCCGGCAA
>JAPLTZ010000362.1 GCA_026397895.1 Verrucomicrobiota bacterium
CGAGGGAGTGTGCCGTGCGGTAAACTCAAGCCGGTAACCGTTACCAATGGGAAGGGCTCCCTTGACCAAACACGATGTCCCGGCCAGCAACCGCTCCACCGTCATGGACAAAGTCGGCTTCGCGCGCGGTCTCATCCGCTACGCCTCGCTCAACAGCATCGAGCGCGGCGTGCCGTTCCGCTTCACCCCGCGCATGGGATTGTATGCGGGCGTGCTCACGGCGCTCATCACGCTCTTCCTCGTGCTCGTGCTCACGCGCCCGGCGGTGGAAGCCATCTTTCTGCGCGCGCCCGGCTCGATGTTCATGGAAACCGCCGACGGCAAGATCGAAAACCTCTACACCCTCCGGCTCGTTAACAAAACCATGCGCGACCTGCCCGTGGAATTGAAGCTGGAGAACGTCCCCGGCGCGCTCGAAGTCATGGGCGACAAAAACCTCCGCGTCGCGCCCGGCAAGCTCGCCGAAACCTCCGTCCTCATCCAACTAGCGCCCGCCACGCTCACTGGCAACAGCACCCAGCTCAAGATCGGCGTCTATGCCGAAGGCAAGCGGCTGCAAACCGTGAAAACCGTTTTCGTCGGCCCGCGAAATTGAAGACTCCCGCCGCACCCTCAAGATGAGGGCCGCCACCGCAGTCCAAACATTCTCGTTGAAATTCTTTTGGCAGCCGAAATACTCCCGCCATGTCATTCAAGGAGCGGTGGCCGCAGCAGATCAAATACATCGTCGGCAACGAGGCGTGCGAGCGGTTCAGCTATTACGGGATGCGCAGCATCCTCGCGGGCTACATCACGGGCGCGGTCTTGCAGGGCGGGCTGGGCAAGTCGGCAGACCAATCCACGGAAATCATCCACACGTTCGTCTCGGCGAATTATTTCCTGCCGCTGCTCGGCGCGTGGCTCTCGGATAAGCTCATCGGCCGTTACCACACGATTCTCTGGGTGTCACTCTTCTACTGCCTCGGCCACGGCGTGCTGGCGTGCAGCGACCTCTTTCACACGGTGGACGCGAAGATGTGGTGTCTCTTCGCCGGGCTGGCGCTGATCGCGTTCGGGTCGGGCGGCATCAAGCCGTGCGTGTCGGCGTTCATGGGCGACCAGTTCAAGCCGGAGCAATCGCATCTGTTGCAGAAGGCCTACGGCGCGTTCTACTGGAGCATCAACCTCGGCTCGTTCTTCTCGTTCCTCGTGATTCCGTGGATCAAGAATCATCACGGCTACAGTTGGGCGTTCGGCGTGCCGGGCATCTTCATGGCCGTTGCGACGTTCGTGTTCTGGCTGGGGACGAAGCATTACGTGCGCGTGCCGCCGAGCCGCGCGACGAAGAACGCGGGTTTCTTCCGGGTCTTCTGGCACGCGTTGACCGGCGCGAAGGAGGCGGGCAAAGGTTTCTGGAGCGGGGCGGAAAAGCGTTTCAGCGCGCACGAGGTGGACGCGGCCAAGTCCGTGCTGCCGATTCTCGGCGTGTTCGCGCTTATCCCGCCGTTCTGGTCGTTGTTCGACCAGACGAATTCCACGTGGGTGTTGCAGGGCGGGAAGATGATTTCCTTCACGGTCTTCGGGTTCAGCATCGGCGCGGAGGAGATGCAGTCGATGAATCCGTTGCTGGTGATGCTGCTCGTGCCGGTGCTGACGCTGCTGATTTATCCGCGGCTCGGCCGGCTGGCTTCGCCGCTCAAGCGCATGAGCTACGGGATGTTCCTCGGCGCGTTCTCCTACCTCATCGTGGCGGCGTTGCAGCAACGGCTGGATGCGGGCGCGCAGCTCTCCGTGGCGTGGCAGACGCTGCCCTACATCGTGCTGACGGCGGCGGAGGTGTTGGTCTCGACGACGGGGCTGGAGTTCGCGTTCCGCGAGGCCGCGCCGGAGATGAAGAGCCTCATCATGAGCTTCTGGCTGCTGACGGTGACGGCGGGGAATCTGCTGGTGGCGCTCGTGACGAAATACTTTGCCAAGGGCGACAGCGGCGCGGAATCAGTGACGGCCGGGCGGTTCATGATGTATGCGGGGCTGATGTTCGTGGTGGCAATCGCGTTCAGCGCGGTGGCGTCGTTCTACAACTACCGCGACAAGGCGGCGGAGCAGGGGAAGTAAGCGCCTTCGGTCAGTGGCCGAGGAAGCGCTTGATCATCTCCGGGCCGTTCTCCCAGAAAATCAGAATCACGCCCATGAGCGAGCCGCCGGCGATGATGCCGGACGCCACAGGGAAGGTGAATTCCTCGGCGTTCTTCGGCGATTTCTTTTGCAGCACTTCCGCGATGATCGCGCCGATGAGGAAGAGCAGACTGTAATACCAGTCGAACACCCACGCGAGGCCGAACGCGGCGGCGGACGGCAGATATTTCTGCTGCTTGGGGAAAGCCATCGGCAGGACGGACAGCACAATGCCGAGCGCGCCGCCGATGATGATGGACCAGACCTTCACGGGTTCGAGCGCTTCAAGTCCCTTGCTCAAGGCTTTGGCGACGGCGGCCCAGGTCTGCGCGGCGGGCGCGGGGAATTGTTCCGAGCCGAGCACGGAGGCGTTGGGCACGAGCGCGGCGAAGGCGAAGACGGTCACGAGCGTGCCGACGAAGATGCCGGCGAACTGCGCGATGAATTGCTTGCGCGGGTTCGCGCCGAGCAGGTAGCCGCTCTTGAGGTCGGTGAGCAAATCGGCGGAGGACGCGGCGGCGGAGGCGGTGATGTTGGCGGACATGAGGTTGACGTTGATGTTGCCGGGGTTGAGCACGCCGAAGGTGAGCTGGGTGACCTTGCCCATCGCGCCGATGGGCGTGGTATCGGTCTCGCCGGTGATGCGGCAGGCGACGAGCGCGAGGAAGAACGAGAGGATGACGGCGAGGGTGCTTTGCCAGTAGGGCATGGCGAAAGAGACGTGCGCGCCAGACTGCCGAAGGCGCGGACGACGCTGCGCCATTGCAGGAGGAAACTCAGGATGCCGCTGGTGACCATGCAGGACGTGCCGCCCCAGAGCGTCCATTGGACGGTGTCGCGAAAGCCGCCCTTGAGGCCGATGATGCCGTGGTCTTGCAGCATCGGCACGAAGACCGCCCAACAAAGCGTGCCGCTGATGAACATGGTCACACAGACACGCAGGCCGGTGATCGCGCCGGCGGCGACGAAGATGGCGTCCCACGAGAACATGACGGTGCGGCCTTTCCAAATGGCGTAGGAGTTGCCGAAAATCCATTTCTGAACGTCGGTGATAAGCGCGGCGCTGCTGAACTTCTCCCAGTTCTGGCTGACGAGCGTGAGGCCTTCGGCCCAGAACTTGTCGAGCGCGGCGAGGATGCCGGCGATGCCGAGTGCCTTGGCGGCGCGCATGCCTTTCGCGCCGTGCGAGTGGAGGGCTTTCAGCGTTTCGGCGGCGGCGATGCCGCTGGGGAAGCGGAGTTGCTCGACGTTGATCATCTGCCGTTTCATCGGCACGGCCATGGTCACGCCGAGGACGGCGAGGAAGAAAATCCACGCGAGCGTGAGCGGCAGGGAGAGCGGGTGGCCGTTGAGGATGATGTAGGCCGCGAAAGCCGAGATGAGCGTGCCGCCGGTGGAGTAGCCGGCGGAGCTGGCGGTGGATTGCATGCAGTTGTTTTCGAGGACGGTCATGGGCGTCTTGGCGAGGCCGAGTTTGAACATGCCGCTCCAGATGGCATACGAGAGGATGCACGCGGTGATGGCGACGCCGAAGCCCCAGCCGGCCTTGAGGCCGATGTAGAGGTTGGTCAGCGAGAGCACGCCGCCGAGCACCGAGCCCATCAGCACCGCGCGCCAGGTGAGCTGCGGCATGGAATCGCCGCGGCCGAGGTAAACTTTTTCATACCACTGCCGCTCGATTTCCTCGGGCGTGCCGGTGAAACCGGCGATGGGAAGTTCAAAATCGGGTGCGGCTGTCGAACGTCGTCCGCCTTGGTCGGAGTCGGGATTCATGCGGGCGATAATCGGGAAGCGCCGCAGGATAGGCGAGCAAATTTTCCGCCGCAATCCACGCTTTCCTTGCCGTTGCCGGTCGCCTAGCATCGCCGCCCAAAGGTTGAAAGCGTGAATCGCCGTTTCCAAATCTCCGTCTGGTTCGCCGTCGTCTGCGCCGTCGTCGCGACGGCGGGCTGCGGTCCGCGCGAGACGCGCGTGGCGCTCGGCAACCGCGCCCAGATTCTGCACAAGGGCAACGGCGCGGAGCCGCAGGACCTCGATCCGCAAATCGTCACGGGCGTCTCCGAGCATCACATCATCATGGCGCTGCTCGAAGGGTTGGTGACGGAAGACCCGGTGGATTTGCATCCGATTCCCGGCGTGGCGGAGCGTTGGGACATCTCGCCGGACGGGAAGGTTTACACGTTCCACCTGCGGGCGGACGCGAAGTGGTCGAACGGCGACCCGGTGACGGCGAATGATTTCTTGGAGAGCTTCAAGCGGATGCTGATGCCGTCGCTCGCGACGGAATACGCCTACATGCACTACGTCGTGAAGAACGCCGAGGCGTTCAACACCGGCAAGCTCACGGACTTCGAGCAGGTCGGCTACAAGGTCATTGACGACCGCACGCTGCAAATCACGCTGGAGAATCCGACGGTTTATTTCCTGTCGCTGCTGAATCACGACTCCTGGTTTCCTGTGCACCTGCCGACAATCAGGAAATACGGCCAGCCCTACGAGCGCAACAACAAGTGGACGCGCCCCGGCCATTACGTCGGCAACGGGCCGTTCGTTTTGGAGCGGTGGCGCGTGAACGACGTCATCGTCGTCCGCAAGAATCCGAATTACTGGGACAAAGACCGCGTGCGGCTGAGTAAAATATATTTTTATCCCATCGAAGCCGGCGACACCGAGGAGCGGGCGTTCCGCTCCGGGCAGTTGCACGCCACGGACACGATGATTTCCGGCAAGATTCCGGTCTATCAGAAAAACCATCCCGAGCTGCTCGTCAACGACGCCTACCTCGGCACCTATTTCTACCGGTTCAACGTCACCAAGCCGCCTTTCACCGACAAGCGCGTGCGGCAGGCACTGACGATGGCGATTGACCGCGAAGCCATCGTGGAAAAGATCGCACGCGGCGGGCAGTTGCCGGCCTACAACTTCACGCCGCCCGCCACGGCGGGTTACACGGCGCGGGCGAAAATCACTCCCGACCTCGCGCTCGCGAAGAAGCTGCTCGCGGAAGCCGGTTATCCCGACGGAAAGAATTTTCCGAAGACCGAGTTGCTCCTAAACACCGCCGAATCCCACAAGGCCATCGCCGAGGCCATCCAGCAGATGTGGAAAAAAAATCTTGGCATCGAGGTCGAACTCGCGAACCAGGAATGGAAGGTCTACATCGACTCGCAGCGCACGCTGGATTACCAAGTCTGCCGCGCGTCGTGGATCGCCGACTACGTTGACCCGAACTCGTTCCTCGACATGTGGCTGACCGGCGGCGGCAACAACGAGACCGGCTGGTCAAACAAAGAATACGACCAGCTCATCGGCGATGCCGGTCGCGAGACGGACGCGGCGAAGCGGTTGGAGCTTTTTCAGAAAGCCGAGGCGTTGCTGCTCGACGAGCTGCCCGTCCTGCCGATCTATTTCTACACCCACGTCGCTGCGCGGCGGCCCGAGGTCAAGGGCTGGTATCCAACAATCCTCGACAACCAACCAACTCAACGCCGCCGCTGAAAAAGTAAATGCTCCGCTTCATCGCCAAACGATTCATCGAGACGATTCCCGTGCTGCTCATCGTGGCGACGATGACGTTCTTCATGATGAAGCGCGCGCCCGGCGGGCCGTTCGATACCGAGAAGCAGACCACGCCCGAAATCAAGGCGCAGCTCGAAGCGCAATACGGCCTCAACAAACCCGTCGGCCAGCAATACCTCGACTACCTCGGCAACCTCGCTCGCGGCGACCTCGGGCCGTCGTTCAAATACGCCGGCTGGTCGGTCGCGGAACTGCTTTGGGCCGCGTTCCCCGTCTCGCTGGAACTCGGTTGCTACGCGCTCGCCTTCGCGCTGGCGGTGGGATTGATTGCCGGCATCATCGCGTCGCTGCGGCAGAATTCCGCTGCCGACCACATCCCGATGTTTTTTGCCACGCTCGGCATCTGCCTGCCCACGTTCGTCACCGGCCCGCTGCTCATCCTCGTCTTCGGCATCATGCTCGGCTGGTATAACACCTCCGGCTGGGACTTCGCCAGCGACCGCGTCCTGCCCGCGATCACGCTCGGCCTCTACTACACCGCCTACGTCGCCCGCCTCACGCGCGTCGGGATGCTCGATATTCTGAGCCAGGATTTCATCCGCACCGCCCGCGCGAAGGGCGCGACCGAGTGGCGCATCGTCTGGCGGCACTCGCTGCGCGGCGGGTTGCTCTCGGTCGTGTCGTTCATCGGCCCGGCGATCTCCGGCCTCGTCACCGGCTCGCTCGTCGTCGAAAGCATTTTCCAGATTCCGGGGCTGGGCCGGTTTTTCGTGATGGCCGGTTTCAACCGCGATTACACGATGGTCATGGGCACGGTGCTGTTCTACGCCGTGCTCATCATCGTCATGAACCTGCTCGTGGACATCGTGCAGGTCTGGATGAATCCGAAACTCCGCTTCGAAGAATGAACCCGCGCCCGCAAATCCCTGACTCCGAAGCCGGCCACTCGCTGTGGCAGGACGCGTGGCTGCGCCTGCGCAAAAACAAGATGGCCGTCGCCGGCGCAATCTTCATCGCGGTGCTGACCGTCGCTTCGTTCGCGTCGCCGCTGTGGTTGCGGCAATCCTACTCTGCGCAAGACCTGCAACTCGGCGCGACCACGCCCAGCGCGGCGNATGAATTTGGCCGCGACCTCTTCGCGCGCATCCTCTACGGCGGGCGCATCTCGCTCGCCGTCGGGCTGGCGGCGACACTCGTGTCGGTCGTCATCGGTGTGCTTTACGGGACGATTTCCGGTTACCTCGGCGGGCGCGTGGACGCGGTGATGATGCGCATCGTGGACATCCTGTATTCGCTGCCGTTCATCATCTTCGTCATCCTGCTGATGGTGATTTACGGGCGGAACATCATCCTGCTTTTCATGGCCATCGGCGCAGTGGAATGGCTGGACATGGCGCGCATCGTGCGCGGGCAGGTGCTGTCGCTGAAGAAACAGGAATTTATTGAGGCCGCGCGCGCGCTGGGCTTGCGCAAGCGCCGCATCATCCTGCGCCATATGATTCCCAACGTCCTCGGCGTCGTCATCATCTACAGCACGCTCATCGTGCCGGGCGTGATGTTGCTGGAGGCGTTCCTGAGCTTCCTCGGTTTCGGCGTGCAACCGCCGCAGGCCTCGTGGGGCACGCTCATCAACGACGGCGCGCGCAGCATGGAAGAATTCCCGTGGCTGCTGATTTTCCCCGCCACGTTCTTTTCCGTCACGCTCGTCTCGCTGAACTTCCTCGGCGACGGCCTCCGCGACGCGCTCGATGTCCGGGCGTCCAAAGATTAAAAGCCACAGATGAAACACAGATTTAACACAGATATTTTTGGAGTGTCATCCGGTGAAACTGTTTTATCTGTGTTTCATCTGTGTCCATCTGTGGCTAAATAAAATGCTGCTGAAAGTCGAAAATCTCAAAACCAGCTTCCACACGCGCAACGGCGTGGTGCGGGCGGTGGATGGTGTCTCGTTCGCGGTGGAGCGGGGCGAGACGCTCGGCATCGTGGGCGAGTCCGGCTCGGGCAAATCCGTGACGTGCTACTCGCTCATGGGCCTCGTGCCGCAGCCGCCGGGACGCATCGAGGGTGGCACGGCCATCTTTGACGGCAAGACCGATTTGCTGAATTGCTCGCCGAAGGAACTGAACGCCATCCGCGGGCGGCGCATGGCGATGATTTTCCAGGACCCGATGACGTCGTTGAATCCGTTCATGAGGATTGAAGACCAGTTGATCGAGCCGCTGCTGATTCACGGGATTTGCAATCGCGCCGAGGCCGTCAAGCGCGCCGTGCAAATGCTGGAACACGTCGGTGTGTCGGACGCGGCCAAGCGCGTCCGTAGCTATCCGCACGAATTCTCCGGCGGCATGAGGCAGCGCGTGATGATCGCGATGGCGCTCATCACCAAGCCGGAGTTGCTCATCGCCGACGAACCGACCACCGCGCTGGATGTGACCGTGCAGGCGCAGATTTTGGAGCTCATCAAGAAGATGCAGCACGAGCTCGGCATGGCGGTCATCTGGATTACGCACGATCTCGGCGTGGTGGCGGGTTTCTGCCAACGCGGGCAGGTGAGGTATGCCGGGCGCATCGTCGAGAGCGCGGCGACGGAGAAAGTGTTTTCCCACACGCGGCATCCCTA
>JAPLTZ010000198.1 GCA_026397895.1 Verrucomicrobiota bacterium
CTCGCGGCAACCGCATTTGGGTGCAGATGATTGCCTACCCCGCCAACCCCGCCGACCCGCATTCCGGCGTGTGGTGGCTGTTGCAAGACCGCAGCGAGGTGATGCGCGCGCAGCGCGAGTTGGTCAACAACTACCGCGACATCAAGCAGGCCAACGAGCGATTGGAAGAAGCCCAGAGCCAGTTGCTGCAGTCGGAAAAAATGGCCTCGATCGGCCAACTCGCGGCAGGGGTCGCGCATGAGATCAACAACCCGGTGGGCTTTGTTAGCTCCAATCTGGGCAGCTTGCGGCGCTATGTCGAACCGCTGCTCGCCCTGGTCAGCTTGTATGGAAAGCTCGACCTCTCGAGCCAGCCAGCAGAGTTTTCCAAGCAGATCCGCCAATTGCAGGAGCAGGCCGATTTGGAGTTCATCCACGAAGACTTGCCGCAGCTGCTCAAGGAGAGTGATGAAGGCCTGGGGCGAGTCAAGAAGATCGTGCAGGACCTGAAGGATTTCTCGCGGGTCGATCAATCCGACTGGCAAGAGGCCGACCTCAATTTGGGCCTGGAATCAACGCTCAATGTGGTGCGGCATGAAATCAAATACAAGGCCGAGGTCAGCAAGGATTTTGGCGAATTGCCGCTGGTGCGCTGCCTGGCGGGGCAGCTCAACCAGGTCTTCATGAACCTGATCGTCAACGCAGCCCATGCCATCAACCAACGCGGCGAAATCCGTCTGCGCACCCTTCATGCGGACGACTTCGTTTGCGTTGAAGTCAGCGACAACGGCTGCGGCATGAGCCCCGAAATCCAAGCCCGCATCTTCGAACCCTTCTTCACCACCAAGGAAGTCGGCAAAGGCACCGGCCTCGGCCTCGCCACCGTCTACGGCATCGTCAAACAACACGAAGGCTGGGTCGAAGTCACCAGCGACATCGGCAAAGGCACCACCTTCCACGTCTTCTACCCCGCCGCCGCCTGCCTCATTGAAACCGACCCCGACTCCCCCGCCGCCGCCCTCGCCACGCCCGCGCGCGGCGGCAAGGAAACCATCCTCATCGTCGAAGACGAACCCGTCCTCCTCGACCTCGCCCAACTCATCCTCAAGGAACAAGGCTACACCATCCTCACCGCCCGCAGCGGCGTCGAAGCCGTCCAAGTCTGGCAACGCGAGCACGCCCACATCGACCTCCTCCTCACCGACATGGTCATGCCCGAAGGCATGAGCGGCAAAGACCTCGCCGCCCGCCTCCGCCAGCAGCGCCGTGAGTTAAAAGTCGTCTACGTCAGCGGCTACAGCGTGGACGAAGTGGATGAAAAGGACATCGTCTTCCTCCAGAAACCCTACACCCGCGCCTCCCTCGCCAAGACCGTCCGCGACTGCCTCGATTCCTGACCGCCGCCGTCACCGCGTCCGCTTCCCGATTTCCGCCACCGCCCAACGCGCGTGCTCCGCAATCAACGGCTCACCGTCGCCAGCGGCACGCTCCAGCGCCGGCAATGCCGAGACGTCGCCGGTATTGCCGAGGGCGACGCAGACGTTGCGCAGCAGCCCGCGGCGTTTGGTGCGGAGGATGGGCGTGCTGGCGAATTTCTTTTTGAACCCCGCGTCGTCGAGCGCGAGCAGTTCCAGCAAGTCCGGCGCAGCGAGGTCGGCGCGGGCGTGGGCTTGCATCAACTTTCCCTCGCGCGCGAAGCGATTCCACGGACAGGCGGCAAGGCAATCGTCGCAGCCGTAAATGCGGTTGCCGAGGAGCGGGCGCAGTTCCACGGGAATCGCGCCCTTGAGTTCGATGGTGAGGTAGGAGATGCAGCGGCGGGCGTCGAGCGTGAACGGCGCGGTGATGGCGGCGGTGGGGCAGGCGGTGATGCAGCGCGTGCAACTGCCGCAGTGGTTTTTCTCCGGCGCGTCGGGCGCGAGTTCGAGCGTGGTGAGGATTTCGGCGAGGAAAATCCAGTTGCCGAGGCGGCGGCTGATGAGGTTGGTGTGCTTGCCGACGAAGCCCAGCCCGGCGCGTTGGGCGAGGTCGCGTTCGAGGAGCGGGCCGGTGTCCACATACCACAGCGAGCGCGTGCCGGGCGCGAGCGCATCAAGGAAGGCGGTGAGCGCTTTCAGACGGTCGGCGAGGACGTCGTGGTAATCGGCGAATTGCGCGTAGCGGGCGACTTGGCCGGAGTGCGGAGTGCGGAGTGCGGAGTGCGGAATGGGATTCTCGTAGCTCACCGCGAGCGTGATGATGCTGCGCGCACCGGGGAGGACGAGTTGCGGGTCAACGCGCTTTTCCGCGTTGCGTTCGAGCCAGTGGAGTTCGCCGTGGTTTTTTTGTGCGAGCCAGCGCTGGAAGTGCGCGGCGCTGGCGGGCACGGCGGCGGTAGTGCAGCGGCAGTCATCGAAGCCGAGTTCGCGGGCGCGCTGGACGAGGGCGGTCTTCATCCGGCGTCAGCGCCCGGCTTGCGCGAGTTGAAATTGATGCGCGATCTGCTGGGCGACGGCTTTGATGGAGCGCAGGTCGGTGTTCACCATCACGTCGGCCTGGCGGTAGAAGGGTTCGCGGGCGGCAAGGAGCGCGCGGATTTTTTCCTGCGGGTCGGGGTCGTCGAGCAGCGGGCGGTGGTGCTGGTGGCGGACGCGATGCCAGATTTTTTCCGGCGAGGCCCAGAGGCAGACGACGAGCGCGTGGGTCTTGAGGCTGGCGAGATTGTCCGCGTTGGCCGCGAGGCCGCCGCCGCAGGAGATGACGAGCCGCTGGCGCGGGGCGAGTTCGGTGAGGAGCTGTTTTTCGAGTTCGCGGAAAGCAGGCTCGCCGTCCTGCGCGAAGATGTCGCGGATGGGTTTGCCGGTCTGCTTTTCGATGAGGTGGTCGGTGTCCACGAGCTCGAAGCGCAGGCTCTCGGCGAGGAGGTGGCCGACGGAGGTCTTGCCGGTGCCCATGAAGCCGACGAGGGCGAGGTTGTGGGTTTGGCGCGGAC
>JAPLTZ010000300.1 GCA_026397895.1 Verrucomicrobiota bacterium
AGAACAGTTTGCGTCGTTGCTGAACGAGGCGGAGCACGCGCAACTGACCGCCCTGGCCAAGCTGGCCGTGGAGCGATTCAAAGAGAAATCCAATCCGCCTAACAAACTCGGCAAGACCATTGCCGCAGCAGTGAAGGAGCAAATATGAAGCCACTGCGTGGCGGCCACCATCAACAAAGAAAGGAAAACGTATGAACTATATCATTGGCTGTGGGGGAGTTGGCTCGGCCATCGTCCCCTCATTCTGCCTACTCAAGAGTCCGGCGGAAGTCACCCTGATCGACGGCGACACCATCGAACGGAAGAACCTCAACCGTCAGATGTTCGATGTGGGTCAGATCGGGATGAACAAGGCGCAGGCCTTGGCGGGCAGATACGGATGCCACTTCATCGGGGAGTGGTTCGCACGGGGCAAGTTGCGTCATTACCGGAATGACTGGCTGCTCTGCCTCGTGGACAATCATCGCACCCGCCTCGAAACCCTCGAGGTGTGTGACGACTACGGCTGCCAGGCCATATTCGCCGCCAACGAGATGCACTCGGCCGAGGCATACTTCTATCGGCGGGCCTGGAAGGGAACGCAGCGCGATCCGCGCGTCTATTACCCGGAACTGACGACGGACCGCAGCGGTGATCCGCGGGCGATATCGGTCGGTTGCACGGGGGAGGCGCAGGAGAACAACCGGCAATTGGTGTCGGCGAACCTGATGGCGGCGGCGTTGGCGGAACACCTGTTCGTGTTGTGGAGCATGAAAGCTCCGCGCATGGATCGGGAAACCATCGAGCTGCTGCCGCACAAGTTCGCGACCAACCTGACCAAACTGGAAACCTACTCGTTGAAAGGAGGACACCATGAGTGAAGTCATGACCATGCCGGGGAAGTGCCGGTTTGAAGACGTGTTCGATGCGAACTTCGTCGAACTCATCCGGCTCGTGCCGTGCAATCCGTTTGTCCGGGCGTTGATCCTGAAGCTGACGGCCAAGCTGCCGCCGGCGGACTGTGAGACGTTCGAGCAACTGAAGGAGTGGGTCGAAACCAACTGCGAGAAACGGGCAAGGGCAGCGGTGAAACGGAGTTCCGGGGAGGACGGCATCAGCATCAGCGTGGAGTTCTCCGAGACCGAATACGGGCGGGCGGATTATTCCGTGCCGCGCTGGGGAACGGAGCAGTTCCACGTCGAGGCGGACGACCTGATGGAGATCGTCAGGGAAGCCGTGGAATCAGGCGGCGGCATCGACGAGGTGGTCGATATGGTCGCCGGCAAGATCGATGACGATGCCTGGAATCAATGCGAACCGGACATGGACAACTACGGGGACTACGACTACAGCGACCATGAGTCCAACGACTCGGGCGATGGGGCGACGGAATATTCCCGGGATCACATCCGTGACGCGGTGTTGCGGTTCGTGCGGGAGCGTCACCCGGAACTGGCGGATGAACTATAACGAAAGGAACAAAATGAAACTGATAAAGATCAACAAACCCCAGGTCAGCGAGACGAAGGACGTGCCCGGGTTGCTCAATTGCCGGATTGAGTATGAGGTGAAGGCCGCCAAGGGGCGGCTGGAGTATGCCGGGCCGAAGTTCACACCGGAGATGTGGCATCAGGTGCTGTCATTCTTCCGGTGGACGCACAAGGAGATGAACAGCGAGAGTCAGGTGCGGCTCTATGTGAACCCGAAGCTGGGCCGCTGGGGCGCGTGGGCGTTCCCGCAGGTGGCGCGGACGGGCATGAGCGCGCGAGAAATGCCGACGCCGGAGATGCCGGAGAAGGCGCAGGAACGGTTCGCCTCGTGGCAATCCGAGCCGTCGGACGACTGGCTCTACTTCGGGACAGTGCATCATCACTGTTCGGCCAGCGCGTTCCAGTCGGCGACGGATGAGGAGAACGAGCGGAATCAGGACGGGTTGCACATTACGGTGGGCCGCATGGATGCCGAGCAGCATGACGTGCATGCCCGGCTGTATCTGGATGGCAACTGTTATGAGCCGGATCTGAGCCAGTTCTGGCCGATTGATCCGGGACTGGCGGGAATGCTGCCGCCCAGCCTGCATCACGAGTTGGCGCGCCATCAGATGGGCGGGAAGGTCATCGTAGACTTTCCGGACGCCTGGCGGGCAAACATCGTGGACGTGCAGACGGAACGGCCGTCATGGCAGCCGGACACGCACTGGGGTTGGCAGCAACCGGAGATGTCGCTGCCAATGGTCACCCGGGTGGATGATGCGCTGGAGGAGATCCATGAGCGTTGCGCGGCCAGTCTGGTGGAGGAGGATCAGTGGATGGCTGAGTTGAGCGCGCTGGCGGTGGACGAAGTCACCCTGATTATCGTCGAGGCCTGTGTTAAACACGGGGTCACGCCGGATGAGTTGGTGGCGGAGATGTCTGAAAGCCAGTATGCGCGGTAGTATCAGGGAGGGCCTGCCGGTCGGCGGCAGGTTCTCCTTTGTGTTTTCTGATCAAATTTTTCTTTTTTGCGGTTCCATGAGATTCACTTTTTGCATTCATGGTTGGGAAATTATACAGCAAAGCCGAGTCGCCCATTCCACTGAAAACTATCAGCCGAGCAAACGGTTTGCTTCGTCCCTGAGCGGATGTTCAAAGGCGCTAGCATAGGCGTCCAGAGTGGAGGCTTTGAGGCGCAGTTGCCGTCCGGTCTTGCGCCAGCCCGAAGTGGCCGTGAAAACTGCTCGCAGAATTTTCTTTGCCTCCGTTCCCTTAAGTCCAAAGCGCGCGGCAGCGTCGAGTGCGAGGGCGAGGGAAGGCTCTTGTTGCTCCTCGGTGATGGCGGTCTTACTCATGCGCACCCGGTCGATTTCGGGCACCGGGTTGAGATCATAGGCCGGCGAGAGTGACCATCGTCCGGGTTGGTGCATCAGGAAACCATGGTTGCGCAGATGATCGTCGTAGTTGCTGGCGAGAAGCGAGAAGATGAGTCGCCGCCATAATTCGCGCAGATCACCGGCGACATCGTCACCGAATTGGCGGATGCCATCCGCCAGCATGGTGTATGCCCCCGGCTCGCCGTGGGGCAGCCCCAACAGACTTGCAGCCGAAATGAAGGGGAGGCGGGTGTTTTTCACGCGGTCAAAGCGGGTGATGACGGCAACACCCTGGCTGCCCACGCTCACCAGCCGATGCTCGGCGACTTGGATGCCCGCCTGTTGGGCGAGGGTGAGGGCGAGAATTTCGCCTGCCGCGATGTTCCGGGTGTCATCCGGCTTCGGAAATTTTGCGATGGCAATCCGATCGTCAGCCAGGCTGACTGCGGATTTGGGGCGGGCACCTCCGAGCGGCGAACCTGCACCGAGGAGAAAGCGCAAATCCTGAGCCGTTTCTGTTTCGCTGTGAATGGCGTCGGTGGCGTGGAGCAGGGTGTTAAGTCGCACCAAAGGCGGAAGTTTCCCGCTGGCGGCGGCGAGGAAAGGACTATTGGCATCGCGCCAATGCGGGAGGTATCGTCCAGCGCCAGCACATAGTCGATTTCGTGATACGGTTTTTGCGGCAGCACTTTTTTGCGGACGGCCCGCTCAATCAAAACCCGGCCCCAACGATCCGGCCCGCAATCTTGAATGGCCCCGAACAGCGTTGCTCCATGATGTGCGCCGCGTTGCAACGGGAGCGAGGTCGGGTCGATGGCAAAGGCATCGGGACGGTGAAACCATTCAGTGGCGTATTCAAACGAGACGGATGAGCCGCGTTCAGCGGTATGAAGTCGCCCTACGAAGCGGGTTTGTCCCTGCCAATCGATGTGAACTTCGATACTCATACGCGGGAACGACGGATTCGTTGCGGCAGGCGGCGTTCATCTAGACTGAGCGCCAACTCGTCCGTCGCCGGGGCGGCGAGATTGGCCAATCGGTCATGCAGCTTGAGGATATAGACGGCGGTCGCCAAGGTGCCGGCGGCAACGGCGGGGTCACCCCGTTCCAGCCGCCACAGCGTGTCACGGCTGACAAACAGCCGGGCAGCCATGTCACTGGTGGCGATGCCGCGCTTGCGCCGGGCGAGCGCAAGGTCCCGGCCCAGCTTGCGCAGCGCGTGGGCGGCGGGCAAAGGAATGGAATCAATTTTTGACATGGATTTAGCGTCCTATATTACAGACGCGAAGTCAAATAACGTCTTTCTTATAAGACGTAAGTTTTGTGGGCTTGTTTCGGCGACGTTCCGAGTTGCGCCCGATTAGGAGCAGAGCACCGGGGCCACCCGGGTGGATGAGGCACTGGAGGAAATCCATGAGCGCTGCGCGGCCAGTCTGGTGGAGGATGATCAGTGGATGGCCGAGTTGAGCACGCTGGCAGTGGACGAAGTCACGCAGATCATCGTCGAAGCCTGTGTGAAACACGGGGTCATGCCGGATGAACTGGTAGCAGAGATATCCGAAAGCCAGCATGCGCAGTAGTATCAGGGAGGGCCTGTCGGTCGGCGGCAGACCCTCCTTTTTTCATGCGGGTTGCAATTTTAGAGGGCTTTTTTGCGTTGTCTTTCACAAAATTTAATCTTTTGAATAACAGATGCCGCACAAACATTTTGAAGTTGCTTTGAGACAGGGTATGAATGATATATCAACTATCTGGCAAACGGTTGCTGGCAATGAAAATCCGCCCAAACATAGCCACCTAAATTTATATGGAGCTGCCCCCGGAATTGCCCTGTTACTGCTGCGGGAGAATGGTTTCTTTGAGCGATAAATGTGATTTTCCAACCCACGGGCTTCCGGATCTTCCACCCGGCTTTGGTGATCGAGAGAATCTAAAAAAATATATTAAGAAAAACTGGTGGTGTCCGGAATGTTACGAAAGCCGAATGAAAGAACTCGAAGCAAAATACGAACGCTAATCAATCAATCCTGAGAATTTATGGACGAAGAAGAAGCCATTTCGCGGGCTGAAAATTGTTCCAAGGAGTATTTGAGTCGTGCAAACTATTTCCGAGAAGAGGCTGAACGGATAAGATTTTGGCGAGATAAATGGATCGCTGAGGGGCGGCCGGAGGCTAGTACGTCATATTATCTATACAACCAATATAAGGATGATGACGGTGAAGAAGCGATTCGAGCTTGTGAGACTGCTGCAGAAGGCCAAGAGCAACGAGCCCGGGAAGTCTACGAGGAGACTTTGGAAGAATTTCGGCGTCAGGAAGAAGCTGACCGTCGTAATCAGGAACGCTTAGAGGGACAGGAAAAAGCTGATGAAATCCTTGATGAATGGCTAAAACGCTCCGACTAGCTTCAGTGGCAACCGATTTTTATCGTGGGAATTTTCGCGGAGCAGCGCAATCTCAAGCGCGGTTACTACCGCGCAATTATAAACCGCGTTTTCTTACATCCTCGTAGGTGGGGCGTTCCCAAACCTTCTTGATGTATTGCTCGGTATATAATTGGTTGACCGATTTGAAACCTCCCAAACCATCCGGCACTGGCCGTGGTCCTGGGAGGGGTTCATGGCGTTCAAATTTGGGGCGTAATTGCTCGCTAAACGGAGGTTTGTTGAAATCAAATATGTCCATAACATTAGTTTGTTCTTGATTTACTTAAAATAAAACAAGGTCTGCTAACTTTGTCAAGCCCCTCATTTTCCATCCACTGGCTATTGCGGTTTGGCTTCGCATGATGGTTTTTTGCGAGGCACGATTTTATAGGCGCGAAGCCTGTGGGTATAGATTCCGGCTTTAATGCGCAATCCGCGCTCCCGGCGCTGCAAATATTGCAAATAATCTGCATTGTTGATGGCGTCGCGGATACGGCAGGGGATTTCAAAGATATGGCTCAGGGGTAAGAGGCGCACCCGACCCGTGCTGGCAGCAGCCTTGGCCTCAATTACCGCCAGCTGGGAAAACTGGATAAAGACATTATTGCCTAGTTGGGGGCTGTTGGTGATTACATGCTCCAAGAGTTGGGTGCCGGAAGTGGTGGACTCAAAAGTCAGTTTGCGGAAAGTTTCCGGAATGGGCAGGTAGGGGGGATTGCAAAGGACAAAATCAAAAGGTAGAGCCAGGGCCGGCTGCTGGCGCATTTGCTGGCAAAACAAACCCACCGCCGCTTGCGCGCTTACATAATTCCGCTCCGTTTTGAGTTGGGCGTTGGTGCGGTTCCGATGCCAGTTGATCTGTCCGTAAAGCATGGGCGTGAGCAGCCAGTCCCAAAATGTCACCCGGGTAATATTGTCATTCAGGTGGGCGGCGATGATCCCCAGGAATCCGGTGCCCGCCCCGATGTCCAGCAGCGTCTTGCCGGGTTGCCGGAACACCCCTTCTTTTTCGAGGGTGTCAATCAAGATGAAAGCATCAACGGAGGGGGGCCAAGCTTCCCGCCCGTTGCGCCATAAGAATCGGAAACCGCGCCATTGAATTTCGACCAGACTGTTAAAGAAGTGGTTTTCCACGAGTTTTCCATGAGGGCTGCTGTGGATGTGGCAGCTTCGGTTCGCATTCTTTATTTTGGTGCGACACCAACAATCCCAAAGCAATGGAGCGTCTTTCAATTCCAGCAAGACCTTTTCGAGTTGCGCAAACGTGATCTTTTCAAAACGCCCATCTTTGATTCCGCCGACTTGGACCGTCAGTTGCGGCCTGACAGTCTGGGCCAGTTTTTCAAGAAACAGCGGGTTTTGCACCTTGACCAGAAATTCGCGCAGTTCAACGCCGCCTTTTCGCAGGCTGGCTTCCAGCAGGTCAATGTGATCTTCGGCGAGTTCCCGTTCGGATATGAATTCGCGGTCATGCGCCCGGATGGATTTGATCACGCGTTCGTCCGCCTCACGCAGTATTTTGGCCAGCGACTCAAAATCCAGGTTCTCCAACAAACGCGGCTTGCGCGCCAGATTTCCAGCACCGGCCAGCAGTTCCTCGGCTTCCACGGTGTAGCCGGCGGTCTTCAGGCTGTGGATGATCCGGGTTAGCAGTGCCACTGTGGGCGGTTTGCCCAGTTCCAAATCCCGCAACTTCCGTTCGCTGATCTCAAGCAGCTTTGCAAAGGCAGGTTGCTTCATTCCCCGTGCCGTTCGGAACCATCGGAGTTCACCCCCGAATGATGTTTCCCAATATGCCGGCTGATGCGGGGGCATTTGCCGTTCCTGCCGGTCCGTGCCGGTTAAAGCCGAGGCAGAATCTTGTGCAGATTTTGAATTCACGTCGAAATGATGGCGCAGGTTGAGGCAACGGTGTTCGCAGGTTTCCGCAAGGATTAATCCGCCAAACCGAAGGCCGAGTAAAGAGCATAATAACCATCAAAAATATGTGCGGAATAAATATAACAACCGGTCGGCGGGCGGGGGAGTTGCGTAGCATCGCAGTCAGATGTGGTGCGGAGAATTATATAAGCCGCAGTCTCACCTCCGCAGAAATAACCCGCAGAATGATCCGGAATATGCAGGGAATTAATTTGTTTCCATCCAATTCCCGCCCGGGTATCGCGCTTCCAAACGCATCGTAAAACCACCCCAAAATAGAGGAGCAAAAACCATGGACATAATCGCCAAAATTACAGACGCCCTCATCCGGTTCGCCGCCGGCCTTGCGCCCGAGACCATACAGTTCTGGCTGCGTCTGGTGTTGCTGTTGGCCCTGCCGACGGTGGCCTGTGCCTGGACCTTTCTCCAGGGACATCGGTCTGTTTTCGTGCAGGTGCTGGCGGTCGTCTTTGGCGGGCTGCTGGCCATCTCCCTGCCGCTTCAACATGTGCATATTGTCAGCGGTCTGGGACGGCTTTGGCTGCTCGTGTTCGCGTTCGTTCTGATCACCTTTATGCCTGCGTCGCGGCCGCCACTGGTTCTGCCCACGTTAAGCGCCCAGCGAAAATTACGCACCGCACTTTACTGGACGGTGAGCGTGCTGGTTTTCATAAACCTGATATGGAGGGCTCGATGAACCCGTTTAAACTAGTGATGGAATTCATTCGTGGCGAAGGCGGAAACGCCTCTGCCGGGACTGGAGCGGCGGGAAACCCTGTGCCACCGCTAAGCCCCGAGGGGCGGAAAATTGCGGCGCGCGCGCTGCATCAAACCGCCACCCCGCATCACGCCGACGAATCGCACATTCTATTCC
>JAPLTZ010000343.1 GCA_026397895.1 Verrucomicrobiota bacterium
CCAAATGGGCGCCCATCCATTTCGGACCCGCAGATATACAAACCATCGGCACGCGCATGGGGCAGGCCTGGTTGAACATGGTGGTGCCCTTCACCAACAACACGCTGGCCGTGTCGCAGTCGGCACCGGTGAGTTTGGTCTCCGGCCCGGTATCTTTCACCGGTGCGGTGCAAACTTGGGGCAGCACGACGACCAGCGCTACGGGCACAATCGTATTTTCCACCATCAGCGGCCCGTTCAGCACAAACGCCGTCAGCGGGGGCGTCGCCACCAGCGTCGCCATCAGCAGCCTCCCACTCGGCGGTTCCACGATCACCGCTGCCTACAGCGGCGACGCAAATTATCCGGCCATGACAAACACGCTCATTCATCAGGTGATTGTGAAAGGCGCGGATTACTACATCAATCCGACGGCCGGGAATGACACGAACAAGGCGTCGCCAGGCAGTGTCATCCATCTTCTGCCGGGAGCGACTTTCAATGAGAACCTCGCCATCACCAACAGCGGCGTTGCCGGCGTGCCAATTACCATGACCTGCGATGATCCCACCAACCGTGCCACCATTTATCAAGCCAGCGCCACGAGCGATGGTGTGTTCATTTATAATCAAGGCTGGATCACGCTCCAAAACCTGATCGTCACCGGTCAGGGTGCCGGCGCAACCACCAAGTTCGGCGTGGAAGCCTACGCGGATCATGGCCAGTATTCCGGGTTGACGTTCAGCAATCTTACGGTGTCCGGTTTCTATCGCGGATTTGTTCTCGGTGGATGGGCCGCGCCAGGTTACGGATTCAACACGGTTTCCCTGTTGAGCTGTCAGGCCAGCAACAACCTTGATGCCGGTGGCTTGACCTATGGTTATGCGCTGGGCGCGTTGAGCAACATCGTCGTGCAGGGCTGCACGTTCAACAACAATGCCGGCGACCCCAACCTGAACAAAAATTCCGGCAACGGCCTTTACTTGTCCGCAGTCATGAACGGATTGATTGACCACTGCGTGGCTCGCGACAATGGCGGCGCGGGCACCAACGTCGGCGGCCCAGCCGGCTTGTGGTGTTCCGGCAGTCAGAGAATCACCATCCAGTATTGCGAATCCTATCGTAACCTTGCGCAGCAGCGGGACGGCGATGGATTCGATTTGGACATCGGCGTCACTGACTCAACGATTCAATACTGCTACGCCCACGACAACGTCGGTGCAGGCTTCCTGCTGAACAGCGATGGTAACACGATTTGGAACAACAACGTCGTCCGCTATTGCATCAGCGAAAACGACGGCACCAGCATCAACCATTATGGCTCGCTGGAAATCTTCTGTCCCGCCGGGCCGGTTTCCATGGCCAATTGCCAGATTTACAACAACACCTTCTTCAACAAACTTGATTCTGCGATCAATTTTACCGGCAACAACCTGACCTCGGTGTTTCTGCGCAACAACCTCTTGGTTGTGACCAACGGCAACGCGCTGGTCAGCGGCGCGCCGGGCAGCAGCCAGGCGTTGTTCCAAGGCAATGACTATTGGTCCAGCGGCGGCACATTTAACGTATCCGGCTACGCCTCTCTGGCCGCGTGGCGTGCCGCCGGTCAGGAAACGGTGAACGGCACCAACACCGGCTTCAACGTGGATCCGAAATTGAAGAATCCGGGCAATGGTGGCACCATCGGCAACGCCTACGCCTTGGCCGGCATGGTCGCCTATCAGTTGCAGACCAACTCGCCGATGATTAACACCGGCCTTAACTTCTTGGCTTTGTTTAATGTGAATCCGGGCTTGACGGATTTCTACGGCGTTTCGATCCCGCAGAACACCAACTACGACATCGGCGCTGCTGAATGGTTGGCCGTCGTGAACATCGGGACGACCACCGCCGTGACATCGTCCGCCAATCCGTCCACTTACGGTTCAAACGTCACTTTCACTGCCACGATTACGCCCGCCAGCGGCGCAGTCGTGCCGACGGGCAGCGTGCAGTTCAAAGTGGACGGCGCGCCGTTGGGTTCGGCTGTCACTGTGACCAACGGCGTCGGCACGAATGGAATTGCAACCATCACTACCAGCAGCATCGCGGCTGCGGGTTCGCCACACACCATCGCGGCGGAATTTGTGGGCACGGGAAATTTCCTAAATAGCACGAACACGCTGGCGGGTGGTCAGACCGTCAACTATGCGCCGCCCACGGTTAGCGGGGTGGCGGTGGTCGCCGGCAGCTTCCAGTTGACCTTCACCGGGCCGGCGGGGCAGACGTATCAGGTGTTGAGCAGCACGAACGTGGCGTTGCCGCTCGCGAGTTGGACGCCGGTTTCCAGCGGCACGTTTGGCGGCAGCGCCGTGACCTACACCAACGCTACGCCGACGGACGCCCAGCGATTCTATCGCGTCAAATCACCATAAACCGGGCTGGCAAACTCTGGCCATGTTGACGGATTAAGTTCCCTTGGCTGCTAAATCAACGCAGCAGCGGGATGTTTGGCTTCGGTATCCAAAGTGGCCCATTTCATTCCGTGATGTTCCGCCAGATTGGCGATATACCAGTCCGTGCTCTTTCGATAGGAGGGGAATGGAGCGCCGCTCAAAGCGGAAAGGTCCGCCGGGACAAATAACGGCTTTTTGAACTTCAGAAAGTCCGCCAAAGTTTTTCGGGCATCCTCCGGCGTGGCGTGATAAGCGGCCATCGCCACCCGCAAAAATCCCAGTTCTGTCAGCGGGCAAATCGCCAGGGCTTTTCCCTTGGTCCAGGCAAACACGCGCGCATGGTCCTCATGTTCGGAGACCAGCAGGGCCACCAGCGTAGAAATATCCAATAGATAATTCACGGGAATTCCGCCAAGGCTTTACACACTTCCGCCCGCGTGAGCCGTCGTCCGGAGAGCAGCGTCATCCCGTTTTTTTTGATCAATCGGGGCCGGGCCGGGTCGGCGGGTCGCAGCAGGCGGAAGCGCAGTTCGACCTCGGACACCTTTTCCACCTCGTAACGTTCGCGGGGATGAACCAAGCCCTTCAATGCGCCGGGCCGGTAGCGTTCGTCAATTTGCGTCGTGCAGGTTGCACTCATGGTGGGAGATTCCCACAATATGAGGATTTGTCAAGTCGGCCGGGGCGAAACCTTCCGTTCCTGCCTTCAGAATTTCAACATCTTGGCTTATTTACAGCCCCTCCTTACCTGTCCAAAAGGACAGTAGGCAGGCATAAATCAAATGCTAGAGTTTTATAAATCCGTTGAATTCAACACCGACACCGACATTTTTGAGAAACCTTATGAAAACAACCCGTTCCGTATTGCCCATTCGTCTCCCCCTCGCGCTGCCGTTGCTCGCCGTGCTCACGCTCCTCAGCGCCAATTCGGTTTTTGCCGCCGACCGCATCTGGCAGGGCGCTTCCAGTATCTGGAGCGATACCTCCGCCACCGGCTGGAACGCCGCCGTCCCCACCAGCAGCGACAATGCCTGGCTGACCAACGCCGCCGCCTGCACCGTGACCAATGACGCCGCGAACCAGTTGTCGAGCCGCTTTGTCCGACTGGGTCGCAGCGTGACGCTGGATACCGGCAACTTCTTCCAGAATCAATTGAGCTATCTTGATTTCACCTCGGGTGGCACGTTGCGATTGAGCCGGACTTCGCATTTCCAGAACTACGGCACGTGTATTTTTCCAAACAACTTCACGCTGTTCACCACCGGCACAGGCTCCACGGCGACCATCACCAACACGCTTGCGGGTGCGGATAATTTCATCAACCTCGGCTACACCAACTCCACCTTGACGTTTTCATTGGCCGGCAGTTCGACGATGAACGTCTATGCGCCGCTGGCGAACGGCACTGACTCCGGCACGGGCACTTCAAATTATGTTTCCGGCATCAACGTCGGGACGGGTGGCACGGTGGTGCTGGGGGCTGTTAATACCTATACCGGTCCCACCGCCATTGGCTCGGGTGGAGCGTTGATCATTGCAGGTGCGGGTTCCTTGGGGTCTGGCTCTTATGCGGGAAATATCACCAACGCCGGCACGTTCACCTACAACAGCACGGCGGCGCAGACTTTGAGCGGCACCATTTCCGGTGGCGGCACGTTCGTCAAGACCAACACCTCGACATTGACTTTGGCCGCAAGCAACAGCTATAGCGGCGGCACCACCATCGGCGGCGGCACGCTGAAAATTGACGCCGGTGCGGGGGGAACGAACAGCAGCAGCTCCGCGTTAACCTTCTACGATTCGGGCACCTTCAATTACGACAATACCACCGCTTCTGCCGCGAAGTCCCAAAACATGGGCGCGTTGAATGCCTTTGGCGGTGAGGCCACGGTGCAACTTACCCGCACGGCATCGCAGACTGTCAGCAATTACTTCAGCTCCTGGGGTGGGCGGGCTGCTGGAGCGGCATTGAATCTTGTCAAGGCTGGCACGCCTGGTGTTAATGGGACGGACAGCAGCATCGTGATCGGCGGCACTGTTGCAGCCGGTATTTTTAGCAAGGGCGTTTACTTTAACGGTGCTGACTTTGCCTATGCTAATTCCGCCGGTGGCTATGCTCGCGCTCCCGTTTATGGGACAGACTCGGGATATTCTTCGGTGTCTACATTGACCGGAAATTCTCTCACGCACAACCTGCTCACAGCTTCGTGCAGCTTTAGTGATGGCGGTTTTTTCAAATCCTTAAAGATAAACAGCGCTAGTTCAATTGACATCACCAATACCGGCGCGACTTGGTATTGGAGTGGCAGTAGCTTTGGCCAGCTCCTGCGCACCGGTGGTGGTAGCACTACCATCTACGGGCCAGGCGTTATCAAGCCGGCATCAGCGGGGGATTTGGTGTTCCGCACGGATACGGCATCCGACACGGTTACCGTCAATGCGGTGATTGCAGACAATGGCACAACTACTTTGACAAAATGCGGCGCGGGCACGATGACCTTAAATGGGACGAACGCTTACACCGGTGTCACCACGGTGGACGCGGGCACGCTGCTGATAAACAATAACCAGACCAATACCGGCGCCATTACGGTCATGAACGGTGCCACGCTCGGCGGCTCGGGCACCATCAGCAACACGGTGACGGTCAACAACGGCGGCACGCTTCAGCCTTCCATTTCCGGCAGCGTGAGCACGCTGACCCTGGGCAGCGCCACGGCACCGACTTTGAGCGCGGGCAGCTCGCTGAAGATTCGCGTGCCGACGAGTTCGACGGCGGACAAGGTTTTGTTGAGCAGCACCACGCCGGCATTCACCGCCACGGGCGTCAATCTGGTCATTGATGCCACAGGCTTCAGTGGCAGTGCCAGCGGCTTGACCATTGTGCAAGTGGCCAAGACCAGTTCGGGAATTGTGGGAACTTTCAACAGCATCACGGTTACCGGTGTCAGCGGCTATAACGCGACGCCGCACTATAATACGCAAACGATTACTCTGGACGTTGCGCCGTCGGTCGGCGCGGTGGACGCCTCCCATTCCACGATTTCTCCCGCCACGGCCACCAAGACGGCGGACGGTTCCAGCACGCAAGTCATCACAGTCCAAGCGCGCGACGTGAACAACAACAATCGCGTGACGGGCGGCGACACGGTGGTCTTCAGTGCCACGGCGGGCACGGTGGGCAGCACCACGGACAACGGCAACGGCACTTACACGGCCACCTGGACCGCGCCGACTTCGGTTGGCTCTGGCACAGCTACTGTCACGGCGACTCTTGGCGGCACGGCGGTGGGCACGGCGGTGAGTGCTAGCAGCAGTGTCATCACGCTGCAAGCGGGCGCGCTGG
>JAPLTZ010000011.1 GCA_026397895.1 Verrucomicrobiota bacterium
GTGCGCCGCGCGCAAGACCGTCACATATCCGGTCTTGAGCCGGGGATTGATGTCGGTGCCGTGCGCCTCGGCGGCGGCGAGGATGTAATCACCCTCCTTGATCAGCAGGCTGATAGGGAATTTGAATTTTGTTGGTGTGCCCATAATTGTCCTTTGCTGTGATGATGCCTTTGGTTGAGTTTTGAACTGCCCGGTGTGACGGGCAAAAAATATCCAAGCGAATATCCGAGGCAAGAAAATTTTTCCGGCGGGTTAAAAGCAAAGAAAAGCGGCGGGCGACTTTCGTCGCCCGCCGGTGCATTTTCTGTTTTCTGTTCCTCCTTGGCCTGATGCCAAATTATTGTCCCGCGCCGTGGTAGCCTTCTTCGCCGTGTTCCGCGAGGTCGAGGCCGATGCTTTCATTCTCCTCGCTCGGGCGCAGGCCGATGGTGAACTTCACCACGTAGGCAATGATGACTGTGCCGACAATCGCCAGCGCGAGCGTCACGCCGATGGCCTTCAACTGCTCCACGAAGAGCGGTTGGAAGAACGTGTCGGTGACTTGCGTCTTCAGGTTGGTGACGAGGTTGGCGTTGGCGGAATTGCGCGCCAGCATGCCGGTCATCAGCGCGCCGAGCGTGCCGCCGACGGCGTGGACGCCGAAGGTATCCAGCGCGTCGTCATAACCGAACCAGCCCTTGACCTTGTAGCAGAAGAACCACGGGACGATGCCCGCCGCAAGGCCGATGAGGATCGCGCCGCCCGCCGTGATGAAACCGCAAGCAGGAGTCACAACAACCAGGCCCGCGACCGCGCCGGAGCAGTAGCCGAGCACGCTGGGCTTGCCGCGGGTGATCCATTCCATCAGCGGCCACACGAAGCAGGCGACCGCCGTGGCGATGGTCGTGGTCATGAAGGCGTTTGCCGCCACACCGTCAGCCGCCACGGCCGAACCGGCGTTGAAACCATACCAGCCGACCCAGAGCATGCCCGTGCCGATGGCGCAGAGCACCATGCTGTGCGGGGCGAGCGATTCCTTGCCGAAGCCTTTGCGCTTGCCGAGGATCAAGCAGAGGATGAGCGCGCTCCAGCCGGAGCTCATGTGAACGACCGTGCCGCCGGCGAAGTCAATCGCCTTGATGGAGGCCGCGGCGTTCCAGACGCCGTTCATCGCGCCGTTGATGCCCCAGATCATGTGGGCGAGCGGGAAGTAAACGACGACCATCCAGATCGCGACGAAGGCGAGGATGGCGCTGAACTTCATGCGTTCCGCGATCGCGCCGAGAATCAGCGCGGGCGTGATGATGGCGAACATCAGCTGATACATGGAGAACACGTTGTGCGAAACCCAGTAGGCGTAGTTGGTGTTCGGCAATGAATCCACAGCCTTGAGCATGGCGAATTTCATGTTGCCGACGACGCCGCCGATGATGTCCGTGCCGTCCGCGAAGACCATGCTGTAGCCGAAGACCACCCAGAGCACCGTCACCAAGCCAGCGATGCCGAAGCATTGGGCGATGACGGAGAGGATGTTCTTCCGACGCACGAGGCCGCCGTAGAACAGGAACAGGCCGGGCAGCGTCATGAACAACACCAGCGCGGAGCTGGTCATCATCCAGGCGTTGTGGCCCGGCCCGGCAGTGGCCGAGGTGGGCGTGACGAGGCCGGTGGGGATGACGCCTTTGGCGTCCTTCAGCGCGGCGGTAGGATCGGTGTTGTTCACATACGCCTCGACGGAAGCGAGGCGTTGTTCGAGCGACGGCGCGGGCGGCGGAGTGGCGGCGGGCTTGTCTTCGGCGCGCACTGTGAGAACGCCGAACGTCGTTGCGGCGAGCAAACCAAGGGTCAGGATAAATCGTTTCATATTTTTAATGTGTGGAGTTGGGATTGGTTGATTTATACGGCGCTTTCACCTTTTTCCTCGGTGCGGATGCGGATGACCTGTTCCACGGCGGAGACGAACAGCTTGCCGTCGCCGATCTTGCCGGTCTTGGCGGCCTTGACGATGGCGGTAAGCGCGGACTCGACCTTGTCATCGCCGATGACGATTTCGAGTTTGATCTTGGGCAGGAAGTCCACGGTGTATTCGCTGCCGCGATAGATTTCCGTGTGGCCCTTCTGCCGGCCGAAGCCCTTGACTTCGGTGACGGTCATGCCTTCGATGCCGACTTCGCCGAGGGCGTCTTTGACTTCCTCCAGTTTGAACGGTTTGATGATTGCTTCGATTTTTTTCATAATTTTTTGTCTGTCGTTTCGCCGTGTTGCAAACCTGCCAGCAGCGGGCCGCTCTGATCGGGTGCGTGCCCCGACCTCCTTATTGGTCCTCGCAGGCACGAACCGCACGACCGCTGCTGGCTCGGTTCACAACTTGGCCGTCGTTTAGCAGCGGCGATGCCAACCGGTTTCGGGCGCGGGCGGCGGGCGGGTTTGAGGCCTGCAAACATTGGAGAAAATAACGACAGAAGATTTCTGTGGAAAAATTTCGTGCGGGTCGCGAAAGCGGGATTTGACCAGCGTGGATTGTTTTGACCAGCAATGAAACGGAGCGATTGGACGGGCGAAAACTAGCTGTGGATGACGAGCTGGATGTTTTCCGGGAGGCTCTTGGCGACTTCGGTGATGACGTTGCCTTTGAGCAGGCGGGCGAGGTTGGTGCGGTGGGAGGCGCCGAGCATGAGCACGTCCGTGCCGATGGTGGCGGTGATGTCGAGGATGGTGGCCGCCGGGTTGTCGCTCACGATGTAGATGGGCACGACGGTGACGCCGATTTCCTGGCCGAGCTGGATCATGGCATACATGATCTGCGCGGCCTGGGTGTCGTCCTGCCAGCGCGGGCGTTCGAGGTTGGCGAGCGGGCCGGGGAGGTTGACGGCGAGTTCCTTGATGTAGAGGACGTAGAGGTTGCCCTGGCGGAACTTGGCTTCCTCGATGGCGAAGCGCAGCACGGGCGTGAGGCCGCGCGCGGCGACAAGGATGGACTGGCCGGGCGTGAGGTTGGGGCGGAAGTGGGCGGCGAATTCGGGGCTGACGGCGGCGGCGAGTTCGCGTTTGATGATGATGGTCTCGAAGCCGGCGTGTTTCATCGCCCACCAACGGAGCGCGAAACCGATGCCGAGCACGCAGGCGGCGAAGAACAGGGCGGCGGGCTTGGTCTTGGCGATGGTGATTTCCACGGCGAAGAGGATGAGGAACGTGCCGACCATGATGGCGCGTTCCCACAGTTTCAGTTTCAGCCGCTGGTTGAAGCAGCAGGAGCCGAGGTTCACGGTGATTGCGCCGACGACGCCGATGGCATACATGTCCGCCAGCGAATGGAGGTCGCGCGACAGCACGACAAGGATCATCGGCAGCCCGACGGCTACGATGAGCGGCAGCCACGGCACGCCGTGGGAGTTGAGCTTGGTGAACGGTTGCGGCATCTCGCGGTCGCGCGCGAGCATGTAGATCAGGCCGATCATCGCGGCGAGCGCGGTGTTGACGGCGCTCAACAGCAGCAGGCCGACCACCAACCCGATGAAGACGCCGAAAATCTGCCCGACGTGCGGGCCGAAGGTGAGCGTGCCGTAGTGTTCGCCGAGGAAGCGCAACATGTCCTCGTAGCGCGCCTTGATGTCGGCGGCGGAGACGTCGTTCATGGAAAGCATCGCCCAGCCGAGCAGCGCGGTGCCGAAGACGACTTCAAAGGCGACGGGGTAGATGGATTTCTTGGCGGTGGCGCTGACGTTGGGAGCTTCGGGTGTGGAGCCGGGGTTGAGCTTCATCACGCCGGTGAGGTTGGCGATGGCTTCCACGCCGCTCAACGCGAGGATGACGCCGCAGAAGGCGATCCAGTTCATCCCGAACGATTCGTGCGGCGGCTCAAGCTGGTTGAGCGAGAGGTGCGGCGCGCTCAAGGCGATGATGCCCACCACGACCACGACCATCGGCAGGGCCAGCAGGACGGCGAGGCTGCCGGAATGTTTCGGGCCGAAGTAATTGATGAAGCCGACCAGCAGGATGAAGCCGAGCGTGGCCAGCTTGACGTGCTCGCGGCTGATGCCGAAATAGCTCATCGCATCCCAGCAGCTCATTGCCGCCGTGACCATGAAATCCGCGATCAGCAGCAGCGAGCCGAGCACCGCCAGCACGCGGCTTTGTTCGCGCGCCGCCGAGTAAACGCCGCCGCCGTCCGGGAAGTTCTTGACGTAGGCCTTGCTCGTGCCCCAATCACCGTAGAGCAGGGCGGCGGCGCGGGCCCAACCGAGGTTGCGCGGGCGGTGCATTCCGATGCTTTCCATTTGGGCGGGAGTGTAGGGAACGAAGGGGAAAAGTCGAGAAATGGTCGGAGCGACAGGATTCGAACCTGCGACGTCTTGGACCCAAACCAAGTGCTCTAGCCAGGCTGAGCTACGCTCCGGTTGCGCGACAGTAACTACCAAAACCGCGCCGGAGGCAATGCCTAATTCTGTCCGACGAATGTTCTTCGCGATGAATCGTCTCCGCGCTTTACTCCGGCTGCCGGGTTGCGGTTTAATCAACCGCGATTGGCCGGCCTTCGGCTTCGCCTTTCGCGCCGGCTGATTTTCCAACGAACATGAAAATATTTTCCTGCTGCGTGCTGGCTGCCGCGACCGCCGCCGTTACTTTCGTCCTGCCCGCCGCCGCGCTGGACGTGACGCAGTTCGGCGCGATTCCCGACGATGGGAAGGACGACACCGGGGCGTTTCTCGCCGCGTTTCAGGCGGTGCAGACCAACGCCACGAAGCTGATTGAAATTCCGAAGGGCCGTTACCATTTGCGCGCGGATGGCAACCCGCGTAATCGAGGAATACTTTTCCCGGTGACGCGCACGGACGGGCTGACCATTCGCGGGCCGGGCGCGGAACTGATGATGAGCGGCGTCGCCGGAGTTTTTTATTTCACCGAGTGCCAGAACATCACCGTGGAAGGCCTGACGGTGGATTGGGAACGTCCGGATTTTTCCCAGGGGACGGTGATTACCAACGGCGTCCGGCAGTTCGACGTGCGGGTGGAGGACGGCTTTCCCGTGCAAGGCGGCGAGGCGGTCACCTCGTTCATGAGTTACGACCCGGCGACGCGGTTGCCCTATGGCAAGGACCTGGATGTCTATGACAGCGTCGAGAAAACCGAGCTGGTCCGCCCGCAGGTGCTGCGCGTCTTTCTGAAACGCAACATTCCGGTGAAGGTCGGGACGCTGCTGGTGCTGCGGCATCAGACTTACGGGTCGGGTGTGTTCCGGTTTCATCGCTGCGCCGACGTGCGGGTGAACGACGTCACGGTTTTCACCTGTCCGGGAATGTCCCTGGTCGGCGGCGTCAGCACGAATATCTCGTTGCAGCGTTACAATGTTTTGCTGCGACCGGGTTCGGGCCGGATGATGTCCGCCACGGCGGACGCCACGCATTTCGCGGGCTGCAAGGGAACGGTGTCGCTCACGGACTGCACGTTTGAAGGCATGGGCGACGACGGCATGAACGTGAAGAGCGGGCTTTACCTCACGGTCAAGGAGCGCGTGGACGACCGCACGGTGCTCGGCCAGCACAATCTGAAAATGACGGACGTGCCGGACGCCGGCGATGTCATCGAGCTTTCGCACCCGGAAAATCTGCTGCCGTTCGCGACCAACCGCGTGCTGGCGGCGAGCCTCGAATCCGGCACGAACCGGATTCACCGCGTCACGTTCGCCGAACCGCTGCCGGCGGAACTCCGCGTCGGCGACCTGCTGGGCAACGCCAGCCGCACGCCGAAGTTGCGGATGAAGAATTGCACCGTCCGCGCCAACCGCGCGCGCGGCGTGCTCTGCCAGACGCGCGACGCGGTCATCGAGGGCTGTGCGTTCCGCAACTGCACCGGGCCGGGCGTGATGGTGCTGACGGAAATCAGCCATTTCCACGAGAGCATCGGCACGCGGAACGTGACGGTGCGGAGCAACCTTTTTGAAAACTGCAACCAAGGCGCGGCCACCGCCGAGGGCGTGCTGCTGGCGGCGGCGTGGTTGAAGAAATCCGCCTACCCGCCGCAGCCGGGCGTGCATCGGGATGTGACATTTGAAGGCAACCGCATCACCGGCTCGGCGAACAGCGCCATCTTCGCCGTCGGCGTGGACAGCCTCACCATTCGCAGCAACCTCATCCGGCAAGCCTGTTTGAAGCCGCGCAACGAAAATGCCCGCAGCGCCATCCGCGTGCTCGACTGCTCACGGGTGAACACGGAAGATTTGCGGTTGGCGGACTGATGGGCGGCGCGCGCGTTCCAATTTGAACTTGCGCCCCGCCGCCGGCTTGTGGCAAAGTCCGCGCCCTTGCAGCTTTTGGTTGCCTCGGTAGCTCAGTTGGTAGAGCAGTTGACTCTTAATCAATTGGTCCCAGGTTCGAGTCCTGGCCGGGGCACCACTCTTTTTCTCGTCCTTTGATTGCAGGCATACGCACTTGAAACCTTTTGCCGTGAACGACGTCTCATGTTGCGCCTGCCGCGCGATGCCGGTGGCGAGGCGGACGAATTGAACAACCCCGGACATTTTACCAGCAAAGTATGAAACTCAAATATCTCCTCCCGGTCGGTCTTGTCCTCGCGTTTGCGGGGATTGTGCATGCGGATGCGCCCGCGCCCGCCCGGCCCAACATCATCCTCATCATCGCCGATGACCTCGGCGCGGAAGATGTCGGAGCGTATGGCAACAAGGGCGTGCACACGCCCAACCTCGACCAACTCGCCCGCGACGGGATGCGCTTCACCCGCGCGTTCAACACCTGCAGCTCGTGCAGTCCCAGCCGCAGCAGCATCATCACCGGGCGCTACCCGCACAGCACCGGCGCGGAATGGCTGCATCTGCCGCTGCCCAAGGAGCAGGTGACGTTTGTGGAGAAGCTCAAGGCTGCCGGTTACTGGACGGTGCAGTCCGGCAAATGGCATCTCGGCAACAATGTCAAAGACCGCTTCGACAGCGTCGGCGAAAACCGGCTGGCCAAAGGCGTCAAGAACGACAGCAGCGGTTGTCAGGGCTGGATTCCTGCGTTGCAGGAACGGCCCAAGGACAAACCCTTTTTCTGCTGGTTCGCCTCGCACGATCCGCACCGCCCCTATTTTGAAGGCACGCTCGCCGTGCCGCACAAGCCGGAAGAGACGGAAGTGCCGCCGTTCCTGCCCGACGTGCCGCCCACGCGCAAAGACCTCGCGATGTATTACGACGAAATCGGCCGGCTGGACGGCTACGTCGGCGGCGTGATCGCGGAATTGAAGCGGCAGGGCGTGCTCGACAACACCGTCATCTTCTTCATCACCGACAATGGCCGGCCGTTTCCGCGCTGCAAGACCAGCGTTTACGACAGCGGCATCCAATCGCCCTTCATGGCGCGCTGGCCGGGGCATATCAAGCCCGGCAGCGTGTGCGCGAGCCTCACCAGTTCCACCGACCTCGCGCCCACCATTCTCGAACTCGCCGGCCTGCCCGCCGCGCCGACCTTCCAGGGCAAATCCATCACGCGCCTGCTGGCCGATCCTACCGCCTCCGTCCATGAACAGCTTTTCGCCGAGCATAACTGGCATGACTACTCCGCGTTCGAGCGCTCCGTGCGGACGAAACAATTCAAATACATCCGCAACTTCTGGCCCGACCTCCCCGGCACGCCGCCCGCCGACGCCGTGGCCAGCATCACGTTTCAGGAGATGCGCCGGTTGCTGGACGCCGGAAAACTGACGCCCATCCAGACCGCCTGCTTCATCAAGCCGCGCCCGGAGGAGGAACTTTACGATGTGACCGCCGACCCGCAGGAGTTGAACAACCTTGCCGGCGACCCGCAGTTTGCTGCCCCGCTCAAGGAGATGCGCGCCGCGCTCGAACAATGGCGCAAGGACACGGCGGACAGCATCCCCGCGCCGCGTCCGCCGGATCAGTTCAGCCGCGAAACCGGCAAGTCACTGCCCGGCTGCAAGCCCGGCAATCCGCCGAAACATCCCTGAACCCGAATTTCAAAATTGGATCTTCCAACGGACGGAGTGCGCCCGGGACGGGCGCACTCCGATTGGCGCGTGGCCGCCTCGCCGCCACCGGCAACTTCGGAATTCGGGTTGAAGTGGTGGGCCTGCTCGGACTTGAACCGAGAACCAAAGCATTATGAGTGCTCTGCTCTAACCATTGAGCTACAGGCCCGCTGAAGCCCGGCCATTTTGCCGCCGCCGGATTCCCTCGCAAGTTTATTCAACTCGAAAACCGAAACAGTAACCGCGGATGACGCGGATTTCGCAGATAAAAAACAGCTTTCGTTTCCGAGGTATGCTCCAAACTTGTCTGACCCGTTTCGGTTACATGCCTTTGTTTATCCGCGCCATCCGCGTCATCCGCGGTTTCAACTTCAGAGTTCGGGTTCAACGTGGCGCAAACGCCACGCACGCCGGCGAGCCGATGGCCGCCGCCCCGTCCGTCGCCGAAATTTTTCCCGTCGCGGCGTCAATCTTCAGCACCGCAATCCGATTGTCGCCCTGACCGGCGGTGATGAGCCAGCGCCCCGCCGCGTCCATCGCGAAACTGCGCGGCGTCTTCACCAGCGCCGGCGCGTTCTGCAGGAATTGCAGCGTGCCGTCCGCCGCGATGGTGTAGGCGGTCAGACTCTCGTGCCCGCGATTCGAGACGTAGAGCCACTTGCCCGACGGATGACAGACAGTCTCCGCCGCGCCAGATGCCGCACGCCGCCGCCGGGCGGGACTTTGGCGGCGACCTGTTTGTGCGGCGTCAGCGTTCCCTTCGCCGCGTCCAGGTTGAACAGCCACACGCTGTCCGTGCCGAGGTCGCAGGCATAGACGACGCGGTTGGCGGCGTCCGCGTAGATCGCGTGTCCGTGAGGCTTGGCCTGCCGCTTGGCGTCCGGCCCGGTGCCGGTGAACTGCACGAACGCCGTGCGCGCGCCGAGCGAACCGTCGTCCTGCGTGCGGAAGGCGGCGATGTTGCCCGCGTTGTAATTCGCGGCGAAGACGTTCCGCCCCGTGGCGTCCACGGAGACGTGGCAGGTGCCCTTGTCCGCGACCTGCTCGTTGAGCAACGCGAGCGAGTGGTCGCTGTTCACGCGGAACGCGGTCACGCTGCCGCCCTGATTGTCGCTGGCGGCGTAAAGAAATTTCCGGTCCGGCGAGAACGCGAGGAAGTTTGCTTTCGACACGGTCGTGGCGGGCGTGAGCGGGGAAAGTTTTCCCGTCTGGTCGTCCAGCGTGCCGGTGTAGATGCCGGGCGGCTGCGCGGGGTCCACCGGCTTGCCGGCGGTGACGTAGAAGCGCAATTCGGCGGCGGTCGCGGCGTGCAGGGCGAGGAGCAGGGTCAGGGTGGTGAATGTTTTCATCGGT
The DNA here is from genome assembly GCA_026397895.1 of Verrucomicrobiota bacterium. Lineage (GTDB taxonomy): Bacteria > Verrucomicrobiota > Verrucomicrobiia > Limisphaerales > JAFMIX01 > JAFMIX01. The sequence continues at coordinate 9,313 of JAPLTZ010000011.1, forward strand.
GTCAGTTCGTTGGTTCGGGGAAGCCTAACTGCAAACGCGTCCGCCGTCACTGCTCCAAAAGGACTATGTGGCAGCGCTACCAGTTCGGCACCGGCTGCGCGAGGACGCGGAAGAAGTGAAACACATTTGTTGCCGTGGCGGTGGGATAATTCCACGGGCGCGCTTCTGGCGCGGTGGTGACGACGTTGCTCCAGTTCATCGTGCCGGAGACGCCCCGGTTTGTGCTGCCTTGCAAAACGTAGGTGCGGGCGTGAAAGCTCGGCCACGTCACGGCGGCGGTGTTGTTGGTG
>JAPLTZ010000324.1 GCA_026397895.1 Verrucomicrobiota bacterium
TGATGGCCAACCGCCTGCTCCAGCTCCACCGCGTCCTCAAACCCACCGGCTCGCTCTACCTCCACTGCGACCCCACCGCCTCCCATTATTTGAAAATCGTCCTTGATGGCGTCTTTGGAAAAGAAAACTTTCAAAGTGAAATTACTTGGCAGAGAACGGCAACACACAATGACGCGCAGAAATGGCCTTCGATTTCGGATGTTTTGCTTTTTTATTCCAAGACCAGTGAATTCAAATGGAATCCGCAACATCGTCCGCAGTCTGACGAAGACATAGAGACGCGCTATCGCTACACAGATGAAAATGGCAGGCGTTTTCGACTTGGCCCAATGGATGCGCCCGAAGGGGGCGGAATGTCCGCCATCAATAAGAAAACGGGAAAGCCAAATGGTTGGTATGTGTGGAAAGGTTATCAACCACCGGAGAAAGGTTGGCGATACAGTCCTGAAACAATGGCCGAACTCGACAAAGAAGGATTGATTCATTACCCGACTAAAAAAGACGGCAGTCCTGATTATGATAAGCGCTGTGCGAAGAAATTGTATTTAGACGAGTCAAAGGGCGCAGTCTTGGGAAATATTTGGACGGATATTTCGCCAATTCAAGCATCCGCTGCCGAACGACTCGGTTATCCAACCCAAAAACCAGTTGCCCTGTTAGAGCGTATTGTTTCCGCCAGCAGCGACGAGGGCGACTTGGTGCTCGACCCGTTCTGTGGTTGCGGCACGGCCGTTCACGCCGCGCAAAAGCTCAACCGCCAATGGGTCGGCATAGACATCACGCACCTCGCCATTTCGCTCATCGAGAAACGGCTGCGGGATGCCTTCAAGACCGGGCTGGAGTTTGAAACACACGGCACGCCCAAAGACCTTGACGCCGCGCGCGACCTCGCCACGCGGGACAAATACCAGTTCCAATGGTGGGCCGTGTCGCTCGTGGAAGCCCAGCCCTTCCAAGGCAAGAAGAAGGGCGCGGACGGCGGCATTGACGGCCTGAAATTCTTCCACGACGTGGACAAGGCCGGCGCGCGCAAGATTGTCGTGAGCGTGAAAGGCGGCGGCAACCTCAAGGCCGATGACATCCGTTCCATCATGGCCGTGCGCGAACGCGAATCCGCTGAGATCGCCCTGTTCATTTCACTGGAAGAACCCACGCGCGGCATGATCGCCGACGCTGCGAGCGCAGGTTTTTACGAAAGCGCCAGCGGCAAGAAATTCCCCCGCGTGCAACTGCTGACCATCGAAGGCCTGCTCTCCGGCAAACAACGCGCCGAGCATCCCGACCACCAGCCGGATTTGAACTTCAAGAAGGCCAAGGCGGAGAGCAACGCGGCGCAGAAGACTTTGCTTTGATTTCGCAGACAACCACAACCACCGCACCCATCATGAATCCAAACGAATGGCAGCCCGGCAGCAACCTCTCGCGCCAACCGCAGCCCTATTATCAAGCCCTGCCGCCCCGACCCCGGGTGACGGAAACCACCCTGCAAGAGGGGCTGCTGCAAATTGAGCGCAAGTCCGTCATGGTGGCGCTCAAGGAAAATGTGCGCGGCCGCTTCGTGCGCATCACCGAGGGCGGCAGCGGCCGGATGAACACCGTCATCATCCCCGTCAGCGGCCTGAAAGACTTCCAACAATTGGTCAATGAAATGGCGCAAGCCCACGACGCCAATCCGCCCGCAGCCCCAACCCAGCCATGACCCCCGACCCTGAACCGGCCCATCCCGGCGGCGCGGCCCGCGCGGGGATGTCCGAGGCGGAGTTCGCGCAGCGGCAGAAGACCGCCCCGGAAGGTTTCGAGGCATGGGCGCGCGAGGTGGAAGCCGCCGCCAAGAATGAAGCGCTGCCGCCGGAAGTGCGGGCGGCGGCACAGCACGCCGTGGCCAAACGCCACGAAGCCCTTTGCATAAAAAACGCCCAGGCCAGATTGCTGGCGCTCGTGGAAGTCATGAATCGTCCGGGCGGTTAGATGCTGGCCGCGGATCGGCTGGCCCAGTGCAACGCCCGCATGGATGAATTGACGGATGCCCTGCTGGAAACCCCGGAGCCGCATCGCACCAAGTTTCTCAAAGAGGTGCTGCCGCTGCGCGAACGGTTCCGGGCGATGAAGGTGGATTGACCGGGCGCGGAATGTGATTATTTTTTCAGGCATGAAACCACCGCAGGAATTCATTGACGAGTATTGGCAGATGCGCGAGCGCATGGACTGGCTCCGGGCGGGCGGCATTGACGGCAAGGATATCGGCAAGGCCAAACTCTTCGTGGGCTATCTGCTCGAGTTCCACGAGAAATGGCAGCCGGTGATCCAAGACCCGGAATTGCGCCGGGGGCTGAAAGCCGCGCGCGCCGGGTTCGAGGCGTTGCGGGCGAAGCTGGAGGCGGTTTATTGGGCGCACCTGCACGAGGTCATCGAGGCGCGCAAGGAATGGTTTTTGGCGGAGTCGATTTTCCAGGCGCTGGTCGCCGTCACGGTTTTGCGACGGGAGATGCCGGAGAAACTGCGACCGGAATTTGAAAAGGTTTTGGCGGAGCATTCGTCCGGCGGAATATTTGATGCGGAAAAGGAATATCGGGAAACCGAACAGGACGTGACCGAGGCGGAGGCGAAGTTCCGCAAGGCGCTCGCCGGGCTGGAAGTGGACTGGCCGGAACGGGTGGATGCCGCCCTGCGCACCCGGCTGGAAGCATTGGACGGGGACAAGGCCAATGGCAGGCGGAGGTTGTCGCCGCCCAAGCCGCAGAACTGGTCAAAAGCGGACAGCAACCCGCCGGAAACGCCTAAATCGCTGTTTTCCAGCCACCTGCCGCGAAATCCAGACCCGCTCCCCGTATCGTCATACCGTCTCCCGGTGCCGTCATAGCCGCTCCCGGAGTCGTCACACCGCCTCCCGCAACCGTCATAACCGCTCCCCGAACCGTCACGGCGGCTGCCGGAATCGTCATGCCCGCTGCCGCCACCGTCAGACCCGTTCCCGGAGTCGTCAGGCCGTCGCCCGCGAACGTCACGCCCGCGTCCGGGTTCGTCAGGGAAGTTGCCGGTGGCGTCACGCCGGTGGCCGCGTCCGTCAGGCCGGGTCGCGGCGGAAGTCAGTTGATCTTGATGACCAGCGCGGTGGTGCCGCGCCGTTCTCGGTCTGGGCGGAGGCGGGTTCGCGGAGCAGGTCAATGATCTGGTGGTCATACAGGCCGTCCACGAGGCCGTCGGAGCAGATGAGGAAAATATCGCCGCGCTCGCAGCCGACCGCGCCGACCTGCGGGTCCACGAACTGGTTGCCGCCGCCGAGCGACTTTTGCAGGACGCTGCGGCGCGGATGGGTGCGGGCTTCGCGTTCGTTAATCTGGCCGTTGCGGAAGAGCCAGCCGACGTAGGTGTCGTCTTCGGAGAGTTGCCGGATGGCGTTTTCGTGGGCGGGCAGGTAGTAAATCCGGCTGTCGCCGACGTGGCCGAAATACAGCCAGCCCGGCGTGAACCAGCACAGGCTCATGGTCGTCTCCATGCCGTGGACTTCGTCGTAGCTGTTGCCGAGGTAGGCGAGCGAGCGGTGGACTTCGCCGTAAAGTTCGGTGAGCACGTCCGCAAACCCCGCCTTCATGCCGGTGGCGGATTGCTGGAAGGCGACGGGCAGGAGCTTGGTGATTTTTTCCACGGCAATCTGGCTGGCGTATTCGCCGGCCTTGGCGCCGCCCATGCCGTCGCACACGGCGAAGGCGTAATCGGCCGACGCGGTGGAGGCGGCGCCGTGCTTGCCGAGGCGGTGGACTTCACGGGCGTCAAACTGCAGGCCGAGGAAGGAATCCTCGTTGTTCTTGCGGACCTTGCCAATGTCGGTCCAGCCGGACCATGTGAGCGTGGCGGCGGGGGCGGTGCGGGAATCGGTTTCGTTCATGGCGGAGTTTGTTCAAAGTCCGGCAGGATGGTGGCGAATTCAAAATCAATGATGCAGAACCGGCCGTCGGAAAAGCGATAGGTGATGTTGCGCATGTCCGGGTCGTCGTGCCGCACCCCGAAGGCTTCCAACTCGGCGAAGACCTGCTTGGTGCGTTCCTCGTCGAGGTGCTCCACGCGCCCGCCGCAGTTCGTGGTGATGATGCGGAGTTGTTCGCGGTCGGCTTCGAGAAGTTTCGGCACGAACCCGCACCCGCGCGCCTCCAGTTGCCGCAGGATTTTCACTTCGTTGGCGAACCGCGTCTCCGCATCCGCGCCGTGGTAGGTCTTGAAAACGCGGCCATCGAAACTCAAATGCACCGTCGCCCTCAATGTGTCCTTCACTTGCAGCATAAACGGGGTTGAATGGCTTTCGCGTTTTCCTTCGCCGCGAAGTTTAGCTGGGCAAATCCGCGCAGCGCGAGCAAATAAGAACAATCGCCCGCGCCCGCCGGGTGCCGCGAAAAATTTTCCCCCGCGAAAAAACCGCGTCAGGGCAGGCACTTTGCAATTTCCACGAAGCTGTTATTGCCGAACGGCACCTCATCTGCTTAACTGTCCGGCATCGACAAAATTGAAACTTTTGACGCAGTGAAACCATAACGTTCTAAACACATAACCATGGCTAAATACAAACTGGAATACCTCTGGCTCGACGGTTACGAACCCGTCGCTAACATCCGCGGCAAAACTCAAATCAAGGAGTTCGCCAGCTTCCCGAAACTCGAAGAACTCCCGTGGTGGGGCTTCGACGGCAGTTCCACCCGCCAGGCCGAAGGCCGCAGTTCCGACTGCATGCTCAAGCCCGTCGCCGTCTATCCCGATACCACCAAGAAGAACGGCGTCATCGTCATGTGCGAAGTTTTCATGCCGGACAAGAAGACCCCGCATCCCTCCAACGGCCGCGCGACCATTCCCGATGACCCCGGCGCGTGGTTCGGTTTCGAACAGGAATATTTCCTCTACAAGGACGGTAAACCCCTCGGCTTCCCGTCCAGCGGCTTCCCGTATCCGCAGGGCGAATACTACACCGGCGTCGGCTACAAGAACGTCGGCTGCATCGCCCGCGAAATCGTTGACACCCACCTCGACCTCTGCCTCGACGCCGGCATCAACCACGAAGGCATCAACGCCGAAGTCGCCAAAGGCCAGTGGGAATTCCAGATCTTCGGCAAAGGCTCCAAGAACGCCGCCGACCAGATGTGGGTCGCCCGCTACCTCCTCCTGCGCCTCTGCGAAAAATACGGCGTGGACGTGGAATGGCACTGCAAGCCCCTCGGCAAAGACGTGGACTGGAACGGTTCCGGCATGCACTCCAACTTTTCCACCACCCACATGCGCGACGTCGGCGGCAAGGAATACTTCGAAAAACTCATGGCCGCATTCGACAAATACAAGAACGAGCACATCGCCGTCTACGGCCCGGACAATCATCTGCGCCTCACCGGCCTCCATGAGACCCAGTCCATCGACAAATTCAACTACGGCGTCGCCAACCGTGGTGCGTCCATCCGCGTCCCGCACAGCTTCGTGGACAGCGGCTACAAGGGCTACCTCGAAGACCGCCGGCCGAACTCGCAAGGCGACCCCTACAAGATCGCCGGCCGCATCCTGCAAACAATCAACACCGTGCCGACCAAGTAAGGCCGCACGCTGAACTTCAAGGGCGTGACCGCAAGGTCACGCCCTTTTTGTTTGTCTGACGCGAAAACTCCGGCAATGGAGTTTGAACTTTCCCCGCCCTTCGCCTATAACCAGCGCGTGCCAGCACCAAACACAGCACCGTCCCCCGCCCCGCGCCTCCTCGCCGTGCTCGGCCATCCCATCAGGCACTCCGCCTCGCCCGCCATGCAGAATGCCGCCATCGTCGCGCTCGGCTTGGACTGGCGTTACGAAGCAC
>JAPLTZ010000093.1:0-9081 GCA_026397895.1 Verrucomicrobiota bacterium
AAAAACAACCAAAACAGTCAAAGCACGGTCGTCAACAATCTGGCGGATTCAATCTATGGAGGGTGGTTTGCCCAGCCCTTGGGAAAGTTAAAAGAATTCAGCAACACTGCCTTCACCCCCCCCCACGGATCTGGTCAACCCCGGTTGGTTTAATTTCCGTCCGGCCTCCGGTGTCACCGCGATCATCGATGGCGGCGTCGCGGTCGAAGCAATCACCGGGAAGATTTGTTTATGATGTATCCATAACAAACAACTGTTCGAGCAACTTCATGTCGCATTCAGTCAAACTGTCAGTGAAAGCACCCCCCGGTTACGGAAAATTCTGACGGGTTCACATGAATAGTCTTTAGTTTCACCAATGATTTGCTAATTTCCATTTATCTGAATCACATGCAACAGACTGTGCCCATCTGTGGCTTTTAATCAGCCGACGCTACCTTCCAGACTCACGCCGAGCAGCTTCTGGGCTTCGACGGCGAATTCCATCGGCAGTTCCTTGAACACTTCCTTGCAGAAGCCGTTCACGATCATGTTCACCGCGTCCTGCGTGGCGATGCCGCGCGCGTTGCAATAAAATATCTGGTCCTCGCCAATCTTGGAGGTCGAGGCCTCGTGCTCCACGCTCGCCGTCGTGTTCTTCACCTCGATGTAGGGGAAGGTGTGCGCACCGCACTTCGCGCCGATGAGCATCGAGTCGCACTGCGAGAAGTTGCGGGCGTTCGTGGCGCTCTTCTGGATTTTCACGAGGCCGCGATAGCTGTTCTGGCCGTGGCCGGCGGAAATGCCCTTGGAGATGATCGTGCTCTTCGTGTTCTTGCCGATGTGAACCATCTTCGTGCCGGTGTCGGCCTGCTGATAGTTATTCGTCACGGCCACGGAATAAAATTCGCCCACGGAATTGTCGCCGAGCAGAACGCAGCTCGGATATTTCCAGGTGATGGCCGAGCCGGTCTCGACCTGCGTCCAGGTGATCTTGGAGTTGCGCCCTTTGCACAGGCCGCGCTTGGTGACGAAATTGTAGATGCCGCCCTTGCCGTTCTCGTCGCCGGGATACCAGTTCTGCACGGTCGAGTATTTGATCTCGCCGCTTTCGAGCGCGACGAGCTCCACGACGGCGGCGTGGAGCTGGTTTTCATCGCGCATCGGCGCGGTGCAGCCTTCGAGGTAGCTGACGTGCGCACCCTCGTCCGCGACGATGAGCGTGCGCTCGAATTGGCCGGTGTTGGCTGCATTGATGCGGAAGTAGGTGGAAAGCTCCATCGGGCAGCGCACGCCCTTGGGGATGTAGCAGAACGAGCCGTCCGTGAAGACGGCGGAGTTGAGCGCAGCGTAATAGTTGTCCGTGTAAGGCACGACCGAGCCGAGATATTTCTTCACCAGCTCGGGATGGTCATGCACCGCCTCGGTGAACGAGCAGAAAATGACGCCCTTTTCGGACAATTGCTTCTTGAACGTCGTGCCCACGGAAACGGAATCAAAGATCGCGTCCACCGCCACGCCAGCGAGGCGGCCGCGTTCGCGCAGGGGAATGCCAAGCTTCTCGTAAGTCTCCAGCAGCTTGGGGTCAACCTCATCGAGGCTCTTCGGCGCGTCTTTCTTCGGCTTCGGCTGCGAAAAGTAGCAGATGGCCTGGTAATCAATCTTCTCGTGGTGCGCCTTCTGCCACGTCGGCTCGGTCATGGTCAGCCAGTGGCGATACGCCTTGAGCCGCCAGTCAGTCAGCCACTCCGGCTCGTTCTTCTTGCGCGAGATGAGGCGGATGGTGTCCTCGCTCAAGCCCGGCGGCGCGGACTCGGTTTCGATGTCGGTGACGAAGCCGTATTTGTATTCCGTGCTGACCAGATCTTCGATTGTCTCGGTGGCGGTGCTCATGTGAAATTATTTCTTCGCTTTGGCCGCGCAATCCGCGCAGACGCCGTGAACCGCGATGTCATAGCGGGCAATCTTAAAACCTTTCGGACGCGGGAGCAAAGGCGAATCTCCCGTCAGCGCCACGTCGAACACCTCGCCGCAGGCGTCGCAGTAATAGTGGCAATGCTCCTCCATGTTCGGGCAGAAGCGCGTCGCGCCGCGTTCGAGCGTGACCTGCCGCGCGAGGCCGCTCTGCACCAACGCGTCGAGGCAGTTGTAGACCGTGGCGTGGGAAATCTCCGGCATCGCCCGCTTGGCGCGGATGAAAACCTCCTCCGCCGTCGGGTGGTCGCGCTTCTGGAGCAGCACATCATAGACGCGCTGCCGCTGCGGCGTGAAGCGGAAGCCGCCCGCGCCCAAACGCTCGTTCAGGCGGGCTTCGTTGCTGTTCGTTTTCGCGCTCATCGCAGGCGGGAGAAGGTAATCCGCCGCCGCCGGGCGTCAAGATTCAATTTAGAACAATTCTAAATAGGCGGGCGGCTACTTCTGATAGACGCTGACCCGCGCCGGCGGCAGGTTGCGCCAGACAATCGTCGAGGCCACCGGCTGGAAATGGCCGTTGCCGCGCGGCTGCGGTTTACCGAGGTGATAGCTGTATTGGACGAACCGCCCGGCCGGTTGCAGGATGGCGCAGATGGTCTTTTCCAGCGCGTCGGCTTCCGCCGGCGGAAAATTCAGCAGCGGCAGACTGGAGATGACCGCCCCGACGGAATGGATTTCCTCCGCGTGGTCACGCAGCAAGGTATCCATGTGCCATGCGTCGCCGGTGATGATGTGCGCGCGGGGAAACCGCCGGTGCAGCACCGCCGCCATCTTGGGATTGCGTTCGATGGCCACGAGCCGGTCCTCGCGCAGGCCGCGTTGCAGCAGCGCCTGCGTCACCGCGCCCGTGCCCGGGCCGAGTTCCAGCACGAAACTGTCCGGGTCGGTGGGCAGCCAGCACGCCATCGCGGCGGCGAGCATGCGAGAGCTGGGCGCGATCGCCCCGGTGCGCAGCGGATTGGCGAGCCACTCCTGCACAAACAAGGTCGTATCGTTCAACGCTGCTAAAAATCGCTTGGCCATCGGCTCTTGAACCATCTTCGGAACGGCGGCAAGCTAACGCACTCCCCGCGCTACGGCGACAAGAAATTTCACCCCGCCGCCGCCCGCGCGGCCACGCACAAGCCGAATTTTTCCGGCGCGGCGGCGAAGGAAAGCATCCCCCGCTCCGCCGTCACGCCGCGAAACGGATCACCCGTCACCAGCAGATTGCCGTCGAGGTCGAGAAAATCCGCCAGATGCGCCAGATGCGCCGCCGCGCTGATGAGCAGGCTGCTCTCGATCATGCAGCCCAACATCGTCTGCAAGCCCGCCGCCCGCGCCGCACGCAACGCCGCCACCGCCGCCGTCACACCGCCGGTCTTGCAGAGCTTCACATTCACGCCGTGAAAACCCTCCGCGCACCGCGCCGCATCAGCGGCGAAGTGAAACGACTCATCCGCGAACAACGGCAGCGACGACCGCGCCTTGAGCCACGCGCAATCCTCCGCGCTCGCCGTCGTTGGCATCGGTTGCTCAACGAACTGCACGCCGCCGTTGCACACGAGCCACTCGATGTTTTCCAACGCCTGCTCCTTGGTGCGCCACGCCTCGTTGGCATCCACGCGCACCGACTTGCCCGGCGCGGCGGCGCGGAGCGCGGCAAAGTTTTCGCGGTCGTGGACGCTGCCGAGCTTCATCTTGAGAATGGGAAAATCCGCCGCGGCGAGAACTTTTTTGCGGATGACAGGCGAATGATCAATGCCGATGCTGAACGAGGTGACGTGCCGGTTCTCGCGGAAGCCGAGGCCGAGAAATTCATGCAACGGCTGCCGCGCGCGTCGCGCCGCGCCGTCGAGCAGCGCGACGTTCAGCGCGGACTTGGCGGAGAATTCGCCCGGCGCGAGCGCTGCGAGATAATTCATACTGCTCGCCACGTCCAAGAAGGAAAGTCGGGCGGCGTCCACCTTGGCGAAGAATTTCTGCGCACTCTCCACCGTCTCGTGGTAGCGGCGCGAGGGTGAGGCTTCGCCAATGCCTACCATACCGTCATTGTCGGTGAGTTCCACGAAAACCACCAGGTGAACATGCTTGACCACGCCGCCGGCGATGGCCCAGGCGTTGACGAGCGGGAGGTCGTGGCGGTGGAATTTCAGTTGCACGCGGGAACGAAACCGCATTTGGCGCGGCGTGGCAACCTTGTTGTCACGCGCGCCGCACAATCTTCGCCGCGCCCCAGCCGGCCAGCACCCACGGCATGTCCTGGTCGTAGCCCTGCTGGGCCGAATCGATCAGGTCGAGCTTGGCGGTGTAAAGCTGCTTGTAGCCCCCCGCCGTGCCGTTCGGGTTCGACGGGTCGCTGTCGGCGACCTGCCGAGCATTGCGCCCACTTGCAGATACGCGCCGCGCCCGCTGAAGTAGCGGCACGAAAACCACGCCGTCAGCACGATGAGGCCGTAACCGATGACTGCGCCGAGCTTTTCGCTTTTGCAGATTTTCCAAAGCAGGTCGTAGACGACCCAGCCCGCGAGCAGCATCCCCACGCTCAACCCGATGGCCGCGCCTTTGCCGATGGGCGAGTCCTCAAAGCTGATGAGGTAGCCGCCGTGGTAATAGACGAGACCGAAGAGAAAGATGCCCGACAGCCACGTGAGGCCGGATTCCCATTTGAACCAATGGAGCATCTGCGGCATCAACTGCGGCCGCTTCTGCTTTTCCACGAGATAAAATCCGCCGCTGTGCACCATCCAGACGTGTTTCTCGGCCTTGGCGTCGCCGCTCGCGGCCTTTTCTTCCAGCTCCACGAACCGGCCGTCCAGCCATGTGAAGAAAAACGTCGCGCCCACCCACATGATGCCCGCGAAAACGTGCACCCAGCGGATGATGAGTTCCAGCCACTCGTTGAAATGCGGATTCATAAGCCTCCTTGTTGCGAACTGCGGCGTGAAGGTGGGCGGACAAAGCGTCCGGTTCAAGCAAATTTTCTGATGGACTGGATTAACCGGTCGCACCGCGCTCGTGAAAGCGGCGTCCGAACCGAAACAACTCTCCGCCTTGTCCGCGACAATAATTTCCCATTGACCCTACTGTGCATATTGTCTATACACAGCCTGACGATGCCACCCGAAAAGAAACAATTCATCATCGGCCCGATTTCCCCGGCGGCGGATGGCGCGCTCTACCAGCAGATTGTTGACCGCATCAAACGCGAAATCAGCGAGGGCCGGCTCAAACCCGGCGTGGCGCTGCCGTCGTTCCGCCTGTTCGCGGAGGATTTGCTCGTGAGCGTCATCACCGTGAAGCGCGCCTACGAGGAACTGGAGCGCGAAGGCATCATCTACCGGCGGCAGGGGCTCGGCACGTTCGTTGCCGACCTCGGCCATCATCGCAGCCGTGAGACGAAGCTGGATGCCGCCAAAGATTTGCTCCGCGAAGCTTTTCGCGAAGCCGCCGAAGCCGGATTGAAACCCGCCGAACTTGCCGAACTCGCCCGTGAAATCCTGAAGGAGAAAAAATGAACACCAATGCCATTGAAATCCGCGGACTCGTCAAAACCTATCCCACATTCACGCTTGGCCCGCTTGACCTGACCGTGCCGCGCGGTGCGATTTACGGTCTCATCGGCCCGAACGGCGCGGGCAAGACCACCGCCATTGACCTCGTCTTCGGCATGGGCCGCAACAATGCCGGGACGATTCATGTGCTTGGCCTCGACCATCGCGCCGATGAGGTCGCGTTGAAACGCCGCGCCGCCTACGTCAGCCCCGACTTGAATTTCACCGTCTGGGGCAAGGTCGGCAAGGCCGTCCGCTTCGTGCGCGGCTTTTATCCCGATTGGGACGACGCCTACTGCGCCGAATTGATGAAGGCGTTCCATTTGAGCGACACCGACAAGATTGCCACGCTCTCCTTTGGCGCGAAAACCAAACTGAGCCTGCTCCTCGCGCTGTCCCGTCGCCCGGACGTTTTGATTCTGGACGAACCAACCACCGGCCTCGACGCCGTTTCCAAGCAGCAAGTCTTCGGTGAACTGCTCAAGGCCGTGGAGAGCGGCGAGCGCACCGTGCTGATTTCCTCGCACGGCCTGGGCGACATCGAACGCTTTGCCGACCACATCGGCATGATCAAGAACGGCAAGCTTCTGCTCGAAGGCCGCACCGATGAAATCGTGGACCGCTACCGGCTCGCGGAATTCTTCACCAGCAACGGCACGCAATTCCAGAACCGCGACGGCCTCGTTATTTTGAAACGCACCGAAGACCGCTGGCACGCGCTGCTCGACCAAAAGAGCGATGCGCACAACTGGCTGCAAGCACGCGGCGCGGAACAAATCTCCCTCACCCGCGTGACGCTGGAGGATTTATTCGTGGCACTGGTGAAGGAGGAGGAGGCAAAATGAAACTGCTCATCCTTGATCATCTGCGACGCTGGTGGTGGGCTTTGGCGCTGTTCGCAATCTTGCAATCAATCTTCGGCTGGTTCAGCGCGACCGGCTCACCGCCACCCAAAGATTTTTCTCTAGCCATGCTCTCCATCTTAGTGGGCCCGGTTTTGCTGCAATCCAGTCTGCAACGCGGAGTTGCCAGAGCAATCGTGGCTTTGCCACTCACAGCCAGACAAATTGCGCGCAGTTGGTGGTTGATGGCCGTCGGATTGCCCACGGTCACACTGGCATTATTCATTTTGTTAGGCGCAGGATTTTCCCGCTTAATTCATCCGGACAGAATTTTCAACGAGGACTGGTTGGTGTTGAACAGCCTTGTCAACCTGATGCTTCTCGGCTCAAGTTTTCTGCTGTTCACGGGTTTCATGACCGGGCCGGGCGGCAGCCGGTGGGAATATGCGCGCAATATGATTTGCTCCGTGATTTGGGGAGCAAGCATCGGCGGCTGGCAAATGATTTCCAAACACCTGTTCGACACTCCAACGAAAACAATGTGGGCATTGGCCGTCGGCACAGTGTTGACGGTGGTCGGCTGGTTTCGCGCCGAACGCATGGTTGTGCAACGCGCCGGATTCAGGCCGGGCGTCCAATCCACCCAACGCAAGCCTGGCCAATACAAAGCCCCCACCGGATTCGGCGGCCTGCCGTTTCTGATGCACACAACAACTCTTCGCTCCGTCCTCATCGGCTTTCTGATGCTGGCCATGATGACGTTGTGGATACCTTTCGTTTCTCATGATTCAACGCGGATGCTTGTCCACGGTTCAATGCGGACGCAAATAATATCCTCGATGGCAACGACCACCTCAATGCCGCTGCTATTTGTCGCCATGTTTCAAATCTTTCCCGTCGTTTTGCAAATCCGTTTTCTGCGAACGCTGCCAATTTCGCCATCCGTCCTCGCCGCCACCTTGGTATTTCTGCCGATGATTTCCGTGGGTGTTTTGTGTTTAATCACAGTGGCATTGGCCGGCCCGATGGCAGGCGTGGCGGTTCTTTTGCCAGTGTTCAAAAACTTTTTACTGACCGTCACACTGTCTGCCATAGCGATACTTTTGATCGTCTCGCGCGGGCTGGATATTCTGACTTACTTCCTGATTGTTTTTGGCTGCATAGTTTCAACCAGCCTGTCACTGATGCTGCATGGTGCGGAACTGCCACTATGGGGCAACGTCACACTGGCAGTTGTAATCATTGGAACGTCCCTTGCAGTAACACGCCGAGTGCTTACTCGCAGCAGCCACGCTTACCGTGTCTTGGCAAATCCGTTCGGCGCAGGCTGGGGCGCGGGGCGGTAAATTATTCTGAGCGCAACTCCGCAGACGGCGCCGAAAAAAGTTCGACAACTGCCGTGGTTGCCGGAAACTTATCCCTCATGATTAACGAAGATACAATCAAGGAAGCCCTGAAAGCCGTCAAATACCCCGGCTATTCGCGCGACATCATTTCGTTCGGCCTGGTCAAGGACATCGCCGTCGGCAACGGCGCCGTCACCGTCGTGATGCAGCTCACCACCGCCAACGCCGACGCCGCCCAGCAGATCCGCACCGACAGCGAGGCCATCCTGCGCACGTTGCCCGGCATCAATCACGTTTTTGTGGAAGTCCGTCAGCCCACGCCGCAGCAGGCCGCCGCGGCCAGCCCGTGGAAGAACCAGACCAAGATGCCCGGCATCAAGCGCATCGTCGCCGTGGCCAGCGGCAAGGGCGGCGTCGGCAAATCCACCACCTCGGTGAACCTCGCCTGCGCGCTCGCCCACCTCGGCGCGAGCGTCGGCCTGCTCGATTGCGACATCTACGGGCCGAGCATCCCGCTGATGATGGGCGTCAAAGGCCGGCCCAACATTGATGCGAACGAAAAGCTCGTCCCGCCCGTCAGCCACGGCGTGAAGCTGATGAGCATCGGCTTCCTGCTGGACGACGACCAGCCCGTCATCTGGCGCGGGCCGATGATTCAAAAGACGATCCAGCAATTCGTCTCGTCCGTGGCGTGGGGCGACTTGGATTATCTCCTCGTGGACCTTCCGCCCGGCACCGGCGACGCGCAGCTATCCCTCTGTCAGATCGTCCCGCTCGACGGCGGCGTCATCGTCACCACGCCGCAGGAAGCCTCCCTTGGCATCGTGCGGAAAGGCATCGCGATGTTCGAAAAGGTCAACGTGCCCATCCTCGGCATCGTGGAGAACATGAGTTACTACATCACGCCCACCGGCCAGCGCGTGGAAATCTTCGGCCACGGCGGCGGCAAGGCGGAAGCGGAGCGGCAGAAGACCGCGTTCCTCGGCGAAGTGCCCCTGTTCACCGAAATCCGCGAGGGCGGCGACAAGGGCGTGCCCGTCGTGGCCGGTGACCCCAAGCAACCGGCGGCGCAGGCCTTCATCAAGGTCGCGGAGATGTTGCGCGCGAAGCTGGGTTAAAGCTCTTTGTGGCCACGCAAAAAACGCTTCTTTCCAACGCTTGGCGAGAATGAATTTTGGGGCGGAAAACCACGGGGAAGAACCAACTCACTGAAATTTACGGCCTATCCTTAGGTTAGTTGCCATCATCAATTTCTCTCTGGTCTTGGACGGAACGAGCGCACATCTCCAGAGCCGTCCGAATGAAGTCTTTGCACCGTGGCATAATAACTATCCAAATCCTCGCGCGTGTAATCGGACTTGGAGAGACAATGAATCACGTAACCATCATCAGCAGGGTTAGCATGAC
>JAPLTZ010000093.1:9123-16539 GCA_026397895.1 Verrucomicrobiota bacterium
CATGACAATCGAAGCGGCAAATAACCAACCAGTGAGTGGGATGACCGAAAAAACGACGATACTGCCCAGTCGGCTTGGAAAACGGGCCAGCGGAGAATGCGCCAAGCAATTTATGCTGCGCAAGAAACCAACGAATATAGGCATCGTCGTGAATCTCGAAGATGTTCAAGGTCTGGTTGGCAAAGGGGTCAATCATGGCACGGGGACACCAAACATTTACCTAGCTACTAGAATTTGCAGCCTATTTTAGTTCACGGTGCGGGACTTCAGCGGAATATTTAACCAAAAATCTCCGGCGAAATCACGCCTTCGCCCACCTTCGTCACGCTGCCAGTCATTAAAATGTCGAAGCCGTCGCCGATCTCAATCTGGATGATGCCGCCGGGGCAATGCACGGCCACGGATTTGTCCACGAGGCCCAGCCGGTGCGCCACCGCCGCGCTCGCGCTGCTGCTGCTGCCGCTGGCGAGCGTGTAGCCCGCGCCGCGTTCCCAGATCTCAATCTGGATGTTGGCGCGGTCGAGGACTTTCAGGAACTGCACGTTGGTCTTGCGCGGGAAGTTCGGATGCACTTCCAGCAGCGGGCCAAATTCGCGGGCCATCGCTTCGCTGATTTCAGGTAGGGCGCGTCGCTCCGCGCGCGCCGTCGTCTCGCTGGCATCACCCGGCGCGCACGGAGTGACGCGCCCTACCACCACACAATGCGGGTTGCCGATGGTCGCGGCGCAGTAGGTGAATTCGCGGCCGCCCACGGAAATCTTTTCGTTGATGACTTCGCGTTTCGCGCCGGTCACGGGAATCTTCTCGCTGTCGAAGCTGACTTTGCCCATCTCCACGCGCGCCATCTTGCCGCCGGCGAAAACCGTGGAGCGCACGATGCCGCCATCGGTCTGGAGCGCGAACTCGTCGTTGCCCACAAACTTGATGTCCCAGAGGTAGCGCGAGAAGATGCGCACGCCGTTGCCGCTTTTCTCGGCGATGCTGCCGTCGGGGTTGTAGATCTTGAGCGCGCACTTGGCGGTCGTGGAGGGGAGCGGGCCGAGCAGGATGCCGTCCGAGCCGACGCCGAAGTTGCGGTGGCAGATGGTCTTCACCTGTTCAGTGGTGAGCGGCGCGGGCAATTCGCGCGGGTCCATGACGATGTAGTCGTTGCCGAGCGCGTGGTATTTCCAGAATTTCATCGGGCGAAGTGTATCCGCAGATTGCGCAGATTTCACAGATTTTTTTATCTGCGATGATCGGTGCAATCTGCGGATGAAAACTTCAGTGCAACATCGGCAGCGGGTTCGGTTCGCGGATGAGCTGGGCGTCGAGGTCGAGGTAGAAATCAAGGCGGCGGTCAGCTTCGGCGGCGTCAATGCCGCGGGCCATGAGGATGTAGGTGGCGTAGTGGTTGCCTTCGGATTCGACGAGGCTGGCGTAGAATTGCGCGAGTTCGGCGTCCACGCGCTGGAGCGCTTCGCCGAGCATCTGGAATTTCTCGCAGCTCCGGCCTTCCACGAGCGCGAAGACGAGCAGATGGTCGATGGCCTGAAACCGCACGCCGGGTCGCACGGAGCGCATCATGCCGCTGATCCACTTGCTGGGAATCGGCTGGCCGAACGGAATACCGCGCCGCTTGAGCAGCGCGAGCACGAGCTGAAAATGTTGCAGCTCCTCGATGGCGATGGCGTTGAGTTCGTCCACGCGGCCGTAGAGGTCGCGGTATTTTTGCAGATTGATGGCGGACGTGGCGGCCTTGCGTTCGAGGTGCGCGTGGTCAATGAGCACGGCGGGAATGTCGGACAACACGCGGGGCAGCCAGTGGGCGGGGACTGGTTCGCGGAGCATCAGCATGGGGGAATTGTGTGCGGCGCGGCGGAGGATGACAACTGCGTTGCGGGAAAATGGTGACTAGAGCAGTGGTGACTAGAGCAGACGAACTTAACACTGAACCGAACAAATTACGGTAAGCGTCTTGGACTGCGGCGGGAAGCGCAGCGCCACGCCGCTTTCGCAGGCCTGTGGTTGAACGAAAAGCGGTGTCGCCGCTGCGCTCTGCCACCGCAGTCCAAAATGCCCTTCGCAAAATCCAAGCTTGTGGCTGGTTGCGCCCACAAATTGCAGCGATGCGAATTCTTTTTGCAATTCCGGCGCGGCTGATTCAATGTGCGGGCGTGACACAACCGCTCGCATTGGTCTTTTACGAACGTCTGCTGCCCGGCTCGCAACTGGTGAACCGGTTGCAGGATCGCGGCTATCGCGTGCAAGCCGTGCCGGTCGCGCCGCTGCTGGTGATCGAGGCGGAAAAACAGAAGCCGCTGCTCGTCTTCGCCGATCTGGAATCCACCAAGAACGAAATCTGCGTCGCCATCGCTGACCTGAAGAAGAATCCCGCGACGGCGCATCTGCCGGTGCTAGGTTTTGCCAGCGAGGCGCGGAAAGATTTGCTGGCGGCGGCGCTGGCGGTGGGCGCGCTGACGGTGGGCGATACGGCGCTGCTGGAGCACTTGTCGCAATTGCTGGATCAGGCGTTGCAAATCGACTGATTGCTCTGTAGCGGCGCTCTGTGAGCGCCGATGTTGCAAACGGCGGTCATAGACCGCCGCTACAACAGACGTCAATCGTCCGCGCTGCCGATCTTGGTGAGCACGTTCAAGTCTTCCAGCGTGGTGGTGTCGCCCTTGATTTCCGTTCCCGAAGCGACCTGCTTGAGCAGGCGGCGCATGATTTTGCCGGAGCGCGTTTTCGGCAACGCTTCGGCGAAGCGGATGTCGTCCGGTTTCGCCACGGGGCCGATTTCTTTGGCGACGTGGTTGCGGAGTTCGTCGCGGATGGCTTGGTTGGGCGTGATGCCGGTCTTCAAGGTGACGAACGCGACGAGCGCCTGGCCCTTGAGCGCGTCGGGGCGGCCGACGACGGCGGCCTCGGCGACTTTGGAGTTGCTGACGAGCGCGCTCTCGACTTCCGCCGTGCCGATGCGATGGCCGGCGACGTTGAGCACGTCGTCAATGCGGCCGACGATCCAGAAATAGCCGTCCTTGTCCTGCCGGCAGCCGTCGCCGGTGAAATAACTGCCGGGAACTTCGCTCCAGTAAACTTCCTTGTAGCGCTTCTCGTCGCCCCACAGGCCGCGCAGCATCGAGGGCCAAGGTTTGCGGATGACGAGCTTGCCGCCGGAGTTGCGCGGGACGGCCTGGCCCTGATCGTCCACAACTTCGGGCACGATGCCGAAGAACGGCAGCGTGGCGGTGCCGGGTTTGGTGGGCGTCGCGCCGGGCAACGGCGTGATCATGATGCCGCCGGTCTCGGTCTGCCACCAGGTGTCCACGATGGGGCAACGCTTCTTGCCGATGACGGTGTGATACCACATCCACGCCTCGGGATTGATGGGCTCGCCGACCGTGCCGAGGAGGCGCAGCGAGCTGAGGTCGTGCTTCTTCGGCCATTGGTCGCCCCATTTCATGAACGCGCGGATGGCGGTGGGCGCGGTGTAGAGAATCGTCACGCCGTATTTGGCGATGATGCGCCAGAAGCGGTCGGGCTCGGGGAAGTTAGGCGCGCCTTCATACATGAGGCTCGTCGCGCCGTTCGCGAGCGGACCGTAAACGACGTAGCTGTGGCCGGTGACCCAGCCGATGTCGGCGGTGCACCAGTAAACATCCTCGTCGCGCAGGTCGAAGACGTATTTGCTCGTCATCTTCGCGCCGAGGAGGTAGCCGGCGGTGGTGTGGAGAATGCCCTTGGGTTTGCCGGTCGAGCCGCTGGTGTAGAGGATGAAGAGCGGCGCTTCGCTGTCCATTTTCTCGGCGGGACATTTTGCGTCCACGGTGGCGACTTCCTCGTGCCACCACAGATCGCGTCCCGGCTGGAACGTGACTTCGTTACCGGCGCGGCGCAGGACGATGACTTTCTCGATGGTCTTAGTGAGCGGATTGCCGTGGGCGTCGTTCAGCGGGAAGGCATCGTCCACGTTTTTCTTGAGCGGCACGACAGCACCGCGGCGGAAACCGCCGTCGGCGGTGATGATCATTTTGGCCTGCGAATCGAACACGCGGTCAGCCACGCTCTGCGCGCTAAACCCGCCGAATACGACGGAATGCACCGCGCCGATGCGCGTGCAGGCAAGCATGGCGACGGCGGCCTCGACCACCATCGGCAGGTAAATGAGGATGCGGTCGCCTTTCTTGATGCCGTGTTTTTTCAGGACGTTGGCGAAGAGGCAGACTTCGTGGTGGAGTTGTTTGTAGGTGAGGGTGCGTTCCTCGCCGGGCTTGCCGGGGGCGGCGGGTTCGCCTTCCCAGATGATGGCGGCCTTGTTGGCGGTGGCGGTGCCGAGCCATTTGTCGAGGCAGTTGTGGCTGACGTTGAGCTGACCGCCAACGAACCACTTGGCGAACGGCGGTTTCCAATCGAGGACTTTCTTCCACGGCTTGAACCAGACGAGCTCGTTCTTCGCCTCGCGCGCCCAGAACTTATCGGGCGACTTGATGGACTCGTTGTAGAGCTTCTTGTATTGCGCGAAGGACTTGATGTGGGCGCGGGCGGAGAAGTCTTTCGCGGGTTTGAACACGCGGTTTTCGATTTGCAGGGAAGTGAAGTTGTCGGCCATAAAAGTTTTGGATGAATCGGATTCGCGGCGATTCTAGACAGGCAAGTCACGACGTCAACTGTTCAAGTGTTTCCACCGGCCGATTTTGCCGCACCCAACCGGTTCTTGTTCCGCCGAACCTTTCCGGCTACGTTGCCGCCGTGAGAATTCTCGCCCTCGACCATGGAACCGTCCGCATCGGCGTCGCCGTCAGCGACGAGATGAAGATGATCGCCACGCCGCTGGAATACATTCCCGCCGAGCCGTTCGCGGATTTTCTCAAGCGGCTCAAGGAAATCCTGCGCGCGAAGGAGGTCGAACTGATTCTCGTCGGCATGCCGCGCAACATGAACGGCAGCTACGGCCCGGCGGCGCTCAAGGTGCAGGAGTTCGTGGCCGTGCTGAACGGTGCCGTCACCGTGCCCATCAAACTGTGGGATGAGCGGCTGACCTCCACGCAGGCGAACCGTTATCTCATCGAAGGCAACGTCCGCCGCGCCGATCGCAAGCAGAAGGTGGACAAGGCCGCGGCGGCGATCCTGCTGCAAAGCTATCTGGACAGCATCGGTTAAACCACAAAGGCACGAAGACACAAAGTCAATGAATTCCCCGAATCCAGTTTTGATTTTCTTCTTCGTGCCTTCGTGCCTTCGTGGTTTATGAATCCGCTCAAATTCAAACTCACCATCGCCTACGACGGCACTGCCTACCAGGGTTGGCAGGTGCAAAAAATCGGCACGGGCGTGCAGGAAAAGGTTGAGGCCGCGCTCGGCAAATTGTTCCCGTCCGTGAAGCGCATCCACAGTTCCAGCCGCACCGACACGGGCGTCCACGCGCTCGGCATGGTGGCGCACGTGGAGATTCCGCGCACAGAATTAAGGATGCCCGCGCGCCGGCTGGCGATCTCGCTCAATGCGTTTCTGCCGGAAGACATCCGCGTGCTCGCCGCGGTGCGCTGTCCGGCGAAGTTCCACGCGCGGTTCGACGCCACGGGCAAGCAGTATCGTTACTGCGTCTGGAATCACCACGCGATGAATCCGCTGCTGCTAGGCCGCGCGTGGCATTTCCCCGTGAAATTAGATCTCGCGAAGATGCGTGCGGCGGCGAAGCTGTTCCTCGGTAGGCACGACTTCAAATCCTTCGCCGGCACGCGCGATTACGAGATGGCTTCCACCGTCCGCACGCTTTCGCGCTGCGACATCCGCCGCAGCGGACCGGAGTTCACCTTCATCATCGAGGGCGACGGCTTTCTCTACAAGATGTGCCGCGGCATCGTCGGCACGCTGGTGCAGGTGGGGCAGGGAAAAATCCCGATGGCGGAAGTGGAAAAGATTCTCGCCCACCGCAACCGCGCCGCCGCCGGCATGACCGCCCCGGCGCACGGCTTGGTGTTGTGGAAGGTTTTCTACAATGCAAAAGGCAAAGGGCAAAAGGCAAAAAACTAACGGCATGCACATTGTTTTGGTCGAACCGGAAATCCCGCCGAACACCGGCAACGTCGCCCGGCTCTGCGCCGCCACGCGCACGACGCTGCACCTCATCGAGCCGTTCGGCTTCAAGCTGGACGACGCGCAACTCAAGCGCGCCGGCATGGATTACTGGCAGCACGTCGAGTGGCATCGCTGGAAAAACTGGACGGCGTTCGCGGAGAAATTGCCGCCGGGCGCGCGGCTGTGGTTCGTGGAATCTGACGGAACGAAACGCTACGACGAGGTGAAATTCACGGCGGACGATTATCTGGTGTTCGGCCGCGAGACGGCGGGCTTGCCAAAGCAACTGCTGGATCAAAACCGCGAGCGCTGGCTGCGCATCCCGATGTTCAACCCGCAGGCGCGTTCGCTGAACCTTTCGAACTGCGCGGCGCTGGTCTTGTTTGAAGCGCTGCGGCAACAGGGATTTGCCAGCGAGATATGAATGGTGGGCGCTGAGGGATTCGAACCCCCGACCCACAGCGTGTAAAGCTGCTGCGCTACCACTGCGCCAAGCGCCCAACCGCGCGCAAATTAGCGGGGCGACTCGGGTTTGACAACGGTTAATCCCCAAGCAACTTCTTCAACTGGTCGCGCGCGGCAGCTTCGCGCTTGTTGACCTCGCTCTTGGGCATCCAGTTGCGTTTCGCAAAGTCGAAGAACTCGCAGAAATTCCCGACGTGTTTCTCCAGCACCGGTTCGGCGCGGCGCTCGCGGCATTGCTGCGCCACACGCGAGTCGTGGCTGTTGCAGTTGAGGCACACGCGCAGGTCGGCGCGGCATTTCATGCAGACCTCGCCGCGACCGGGCAGGCCGGGCAGCGTCCAAGGTTCGCCGCAATTGTGGCAATGACGTGTCATGCGGGCATTTTAGTTTTCACCGGGCGGTTTGTGGAGTAAAACAATTGCCTGATGAAACTCGGAATCTACGGCGGTTCGTTTGACCCGGTTCACCTCGGTCATCTGCTGGTCGCGCAGGCGGCGGTGGAGGAACTGGGTTTGAATCGCATTTTTTTCATCCCCGCCGCGCAATCGCCGTTCAAGCCGGAAAACCACGCCGCGCCCGCCGCCGTGCGGTTGCGGATGCTGCGGCTGGCGCTCGCCGGCAAGACGGATTGCGAGGTGGACGACCAGGAAATCCGGCGCGGCGGCGTTTCCTACTCGGTGGACACGCTGCGCGATTACGCGCGGCGGTTTCCGGGCGCGGAGCTGTGCTACCTCATCGGCGCGGACAACGTGGCGAAGTTGCCGGAGTGGCGCGAGCCGGCGGAGTTGGCGCGGTTGGCGGCGTTTGTGGCGATTCCGCGCCCCGGCCAGGCGGAGGCGGCGTTTCCCGCGTCGTTTCGCGGCAAGCATCTGAAAGGATTTCCGCTGGGCG
>JAPLTZ010000319.1:0-4588 GCA_026397895.1 Verrucomicrobiota bacterium
GGGTGAAAAACATTCTGGAAGAAATGGGCGATACCAGACAACGCGAGGTCACCGCGCATTTCTCGGAGCACCTTGGTCTGCTGATGCAGTTCCTGGGCATTCTTTCGCACCATCTGCCGCGGGAAACATCACCAACTCCGCGTAATAAAATCCACCCGGCGGTGACATCCGCCATCAAGCTGATTGATGAAACTCCTGCCGAAACGTGGACGTTGCAATTGCTGGCGGAAAAATTGGGCCTGCACCCGAATTATCTCTGCCGCCGGTTCAGGGAGATTGTGGGGCTTTCGCCCATGAACTACCTGACGCGACGGCGGCTGGAGATGGCGACCAGTTTGTTGCGGCGCACGCCCTTGCCGGTGGGCGAGGTGGGCGCGGCGGTAGGGTGGAGTGATGCAAACTATTTCACGCGCCGTTTCCAGGATAAGTTCGGGCTTTCGCCTTCCAAATACCGCACCCGCTTTACGCACGAGCGGAAGCAATCAAACGACACTCCGTTTGCTGCGAGCTTGGAAACCGAAATCCGCCGCAAGAGGAAATAAAGAAAAACGGAGTGCTTGTGAGGTGCGGGCTATTGCCCGAATACAGCCCAGCCGGCGGTTTCCGGGGTTGAGATCGTGGTTTCCGCGTCATACGAGGTCTCCTCCTGACCGAAAATCTGGACGCTCGTAGTCGTGAGACTCCGCTGCCGCAAAACCACAGGATCAAAATTGTCGAACGTGTTCAACGTCGCGAAGATTTTCGGGCTGGTCTTCGCGCCGAACGTGATGGTCTGTGCCGTGTTGGCGATCCCGGTTTTCAGCCCGGCTTGGATCTTAGCCAATGGGAACGTCCCCTGCTCCATCACCACAAAGTCGGTGATTTCACCCGAATGAACCTGATACCCGTCGGAGGTGAACAAGGCTTTCGACTCCTGCGGTTGCAGGTGGACTTGGAAGTTGCCCGTCGTCACATCGAAGACCCGGGGCACCACGGCGTCCGTGTTGTAATCGGTTTCCACCTGCGCCAGCACCACTGGAACACCGGGGAACGCATCCGTCGGCACGAAGGTGGCGTTCGCCGCAAACACCTTCAGGTTGTAGCAGTATCCATATTTGAAGGGGGCGGGGCCGCCGGCCGCGCAGTAAGCCCCCAGTGTGATGTAATTGTTCATCAAACCGGAAGTGCGGGAGAAGCACAGCCCGCCGGCGGTGGCCCCATTGAAATCAATGGCCTGACCGTTGACTGTCACCCGGAAGTTGGCCGGGCCAGAGCCATTGAATGCGGGCGGGGTATCCACCGCGATGTTCACAACGTAATTGGGCGCCGCCGCGATGGTCGTTCGGGCCGCGGTTATTTCGCTGTTCTGCGAATAACACCGCACGTCGCCGTTTTGATAGACGCGCACCGCAAACCCGTCGGCGGGATTCAGGTTGTTCTTGGACTGGCTGCCGCACGCCAGCACCATATAGTCTGCGGTGATGGCTTTCATTTCGGCTTCGATGCGGAACCCGCCATAGTCCTTGAAATTGTAATCCGGCGTCAGGCTCGCCGGATTGGCGGCCCCGTTCGGATACAATTTGACGGAAGCAGCGCCGTTGATCAGCACCTGCTGCCACGAAGCCCCACCGGCCACATACGGAATCACATTTTCATACGCCGTGAATCCTTTCAGCCGAATCCCGTTGTCCACGATGTCGTAGTTGACATCCGAGTCAGGAGAGTCGGTCACATTGAAATCATCCTCAAACAGCCGCAAGTCATCCGTGACCCAGGCTTTCGCCGCATAAACTTTTTTCCCGTCAATCGTGTAGGTGCCGGGCGGAATCGCCAGCCAGTGCACGGTTTCGGCCCCATGTGTGCCGTCATCGCACTCGAACTCCTGCACCCGGGCCTGAAAGCTGGTGCGAGTGACATTGCGGACCCGGGTCACAACGGGGGTCATTCCGGTGTTGGACGGCACGCCGAGAATCACCACCGGCGGATAGTCGTTGGTTTTGGTGAAGTTGATCGTCGTCCATGCGTGGGTTAACGAGCTCGTTCCCAATTCAAAACTTCCTGGAACTCCCGCCCCTCCGGTCGCCTTTGCAAACGCGTTGATCCGATCCACGCCGTTAAACATACTTGGTATCACGCGCCCGCCCTCGCCTTCCGCCCAGCCGTAGGAATGCACCAGCGTCACTTCGGCGGAGAGGGGGTAATCGTTTACCCAGCTCCGGGCGCTTGACAGCATGGCGGTAATTTTGTCCGGGGTCGCCTCATAGCTCATCGGAGTGACGGGATACCTTTCCCCAACTTCTTTCTTCGCCGCAGTATCCCAGCCGGTTGACGCATTCGGCAGATATTTATGGGTAAGTTCGTTCCTGAACCCATTCCAAGCCGAAGTCCCCGCCACCCCGCCCGCATACCGCGAATAGGCCTGCACAGTGTCACCGAAGATTGTCACCGCATTGGCGATTTCAGTGGAACTCCAGCAGTGGCCTACAATATACGGGTCGCCACTCCCTTGCGCGATGGAAGCTGCACGCAAATTGTCCAGCGCAGCTTTTGCAGTAATGCCGGAATCGCCGGTCAACCCGCCGAGTTGGAGCACATAGAGCAGTGGACGATCGTCCAGCACCTTCAAATAGGCCGGATTGGTAAGCAGATTCAGATACCAAGGTTTTAGGTCAGAACCCCAGTTACTTGCCAAAAGTCGGTCAGCACTAAAGTCCGCGCAGAACGGAATCTGGTTGTGGCGGTCGCTGGTGAGATACAACTGCAACCCGTAAGTGTTCAGAATGTTGTTCGGCCACCACGCCGGCGGCAAGGTGTCCCACACGATATATTTCAACCCAGCCGCCATGATGTAATCCAGTTGTTTATCCATCATCGGTTGAGTGGTGGATGCGAAAGTGCAAAGGTTTTTCCCGAGAATAGTTCCGTAATAAGGAATCCCCTCTTGGAAATAGGCGGGGCTGAACTGGTCAATACGCTGCTGTCCGATGGTGCCACCCGGCAAAGTGCTTGGTCCCACAAAACTGTTAAACCAACCCACGCCATGAATCGGCGTCCGATCAAACAACCACAGCCCATGCACCCGGCCTTCTTTTGGCTTGCCGTCCGGAAGCGTCGTAGTCGCATATCCGCCGAACATGATGTAATTCTGCGTAAAACTGGCCGTGGTGTAGCCGTAGCCCGCCACGCTGCCGTTCAGATCAAAAATGTCGCCGTTGATCCGCGCATTGATCACCGCCGAACCGCCCGCCGCAAAGTTCGGGGCAGTGCTCACATACACATCCAGTGTATAGCTCGGTGCCCAGGCCGGGTTTTGCACTGCCGCCACTTGCACCCCTTGAGCATAAAATTTTACCGTGCCATCCCCATAAACCTCGAAAGCAATACCATTGGCCGACCGGTGCGCCGCATTCAGGGCCGTTCCCACATCCACAAAACAATAATCGCACGACACCGGCTCCAGCTTAATCCGCACATGAAACTCCCCTTTTTCCGTGAAATTATGTGCCACCTGCGCACGGGGCGAAGGCGACCCGCCCGACGGATAGATGCGCAAGCCTAGCGCCGGGCTGATCGTCATCTGCCAATCAATCGAACCGGTTTCGGTATAGGACTGAGGCGCGAGCGACCCGTGCTGACGTGTGGCCTGATACAGGTTGATATCCGTATCGGCCGCCACGCCACTCGTGAAATCGTCAGCGAATATGAGCTGCGGCGTGACTGCGTGAAGTTGGCCGACCAGTGTCAGCAATACGAGTGAGGTCAATAATGCGTGGATGGTTTTCATCATGTATTTGGTTTATGGCAATTTCTGGGAAAGCAATTGCCGGTGGCGTTCGTCTGGGTTCGCGGTGAAAATACCATGAAGCTTTCCTGGGAGTTAGCCTCCCATAGCACCTGATTCTAGCACATTTTAGCACGTCTTATCGCGACTGCTTGCGGCTGCTTGCCGCTGGTTGACGCGCGTTACCGGTAGTGTTGAAAATGTTGCGGAATGAAGCGGGCTGGTTTCTGCCGGCAATGTTTATTTGACGGCGTTCAACCTCGGATAATTAATGAACCCACGTCTATACCGTCTCCGCGCGCATTGCCTCCAACTGGTCGCGCGTCACGGGATATTTCCAGATTGTCAGCAGGGCCAGCAGACACATCAGCCCGCCCCCGGCAAAAGTCAGCATCCCCAATCGCCAGATCGCGAGCGGAGTCTGCACCACAACATCACTGCCGGGCAGCGCTCGGTAGCCGATGAACCGCAGACCATAACCCGATGCGATCAGACCAATCGCAAAAGCCAGGCGCGAGGCCACACTGAAGACCGACGAATAGCCGCCATCTTTTTTTATTCCGGTTTGAAGATAGTTGATTTCCGCAGCATCTGCCATCATGGCCGTGGCGTTCGGCAACAAGATCCCCATGCCCAGCCAGTAACCAGCGTGAAATGCGACAAACAGAGACAACCCCGCCGGAATGTCCTGCCCCCCCACGGACCAAGCGGCTTCCGGCGATACAAACCCAGTGAGAAAAAGCAACGCCAGCATTCCGTTGCAGCCCAAGCCAACCAAACAGCCCAGCAACTCCGTGCTCTTTTTATCGAACCGCCGGGCCAGCCTCA
>JAPLTZ010000319.1:4596-17053 GCA_026397895.1 Verrucomicrobiota bacterium
AAGCGCCCCCAACGCCATGCCCACCATGGTGCTGCTGTGAGCGATGGTTTTCCGCCCGGCCGATAACTTCATAAAATCGTCATAGACGAATATCTGCAATGACGCGACCCACACTGTGCCGACACTCGCCATAAAAATAAACCCGACCACCCAACGGGCATTGGGATCAATGATGAGTTGATTTAAGCCACGGAAAAACAAACCGATTCGTTGACTCCCGGTTTTCCGCACAACCGGACGGGAATCCTCAATCAAATGAAAGGTGCCAGCCACGGCAATCAGAACAAAGACCGCCGTAGCCACCGCAAATACGGTGCCCATATGCAGATAGTTGGCCGGCACCGTGGTGCCGCGAATGCCGTTCCGGTCTTGAAAAAACCACCACCACGCCATGGCTGGCCCGGCGAAATTGATCAGCAAGTTGACAATCACCCGAATTGCCTGGAGTCGAGAACGCCCCAGATAATCGGTGCAGATTTCAAAACCCAGGGCCATATACGGAATGAAGAATATTGTCAGTCCGGTGCGCAGAATCAGGTTGATGACGACCAGATACCAGAAGATCCACCACGGATTGGCGCGGAATGCTTCCGGCACATCCCAAATCAGGTGGCAACAGAGGGCCATCAGCAGGCCGCCGCACAGCATGTAGGGATGCCGTCGCCCCCAGCGGCTGCGGGTGTTGTCGCTGATGTAACCCAT
This sequence comes from Verrucomicrobiota bacterium, assembly GCA_026397895.1. Lineage (GTDB taxonomy): Bacteria > Verrucomicrobiota > Verrucomicrobiia > Limisphaerales > JAFMIX01 > JAFMIX01. The sequence continues at coordinate 5,299 of JAPLTZ010000319.1, forward strand.
CAATGGTTCGGAAATCGCCTCCCAAAACATTGAAACCGACATCGCAATCCCTGCCAAGAACGGGTCCAAGCCCAATGCCTTCGTGTAATACATCATCGCGAAAGCAAAAACCCCGTTCATCACCAGAGAATTGGCGCCTTCGCCCAAAGCATAAACACACATGCGGGGCGGCGAACAGGATTTCACCGCAATATCGGGAGGCATTGATTCAAACTACTCAGGCGAATTTTCAAAATCAAGTCTTCGAAAATAGGCAAGGCCATCCGCCCTACCCCGCCGGCAGCGTCATTTGCCGATGCCAATCTGCTTGAGGAACGGTTCGATGGAGCGCGGGCGGCCCAGGAATTTCTCGATGGACTCGTTCACATCGCGCGAATCGCCCGGCTCGTAGATTTCCCGGCGCAGTTTCATGCCGGCGGCCTTGTCGAAGTAGCCGTCCGGCGCTTTCTCGAACACGGTGGCCATGTCCGCGGAGATGGCGTCGGCCCACGCGTAGCCGTAGTAGCCGGCATCGTAGCCCATCAGATGCCCGAAGTAGGCCACAAACGCGGTGTCGTCCGGCACGGGCAGGAAGACATCGCTCAACAACCGGTTGGAGAGCGGGAGGGTTTCGGCTTTGTTCGCCTCGTGGATGCGGGTGTGCAGGGCGAGGTCGAGCAGGCCGAAGGAGAGTTGCCGGCGGTAGCGCGTGCCTTCGGTGGCGAGGCGGGCTTCCTTGAGCTTGGCGAGGATTTCGGCGGGGATTTTCTTGGAGGGATCGCGGTAGTCGGCGGCGAAGCTATCGAGGACTTTCTTGTCCCAGACCCAGTTCTCGAGCATCTGCGAGGGGGCTTCTACGAAATCGCCGGGCACGCTGGTGCCGGAGAAGTGGGAGTATTTGGCGCGGGTGAGGATGGAGTGCATGGCGTGGCCGAATTCGTGGAAGAGCGTCTCCACGTCGTCGTGCGACATGAGGGAGGGCTTGTCCTTGGTGGGCGACGGGAAGTTGCAGATGAGCGAGACGGTGGGGCGCTGGTATTTGCCGTCGGGGAGCAGCTTGCCGTCGATCAGGCCGAACTGCGCGAAGTGGTGGTATTTGCCTTCGCGCGGGAACATGTCGAGGTAGAAGAGGCCGAGGGGTTCGCCGGTGGCGGAATCGGAGACGGCGTAGAGCTGGAGGTCGGCCACCCATTCGTAGGGCGCTTCCACGCGCTCGAACTTGAGGCCGAAGCTGCGCTGGTAGATGGTGAACATGCCGTCGAGCGCGTGTTGATACGGGAAATAGACGCGGAGCTGCTCGGCGTCCACGTTGTATTTCTGCTTCTTGAGTTCGTTCGCGCAGAAACGCCAGTCCCAGATGTTGACGGTGGCGTTGCTCTCGCCGGTCTGGGCGGCCTTGATGGCGCGATACTGGGCAAGCTCGGCGTCGAACTTGGGTTGCAGGCCGGCCTTGAGGTCTTCGAGGAACTTGATGGCGTTGGCGCCGTTCTTGACCATCTTCACCTCGGTCTGGTAGTCGGCCCAGGTCGCGTAGCCGAGCTTGAGGCCGACGGTGTCGCGCAGGGCGACGATTTTCTCCAGCAGCGGGAGGTTCAATTCGCGGGCGAGGTTGTTCTGGGCGATGAAAATCTTCCGGCGCGTGTCTTCGCGGCGGCAGTTGTCCATCACGCTGATGTAATGCCAGGTGACGTTGACCTTCACGACGTAGGTGTCGTTGGTCTTGATCTGTTCGAGGAAGCTGTCCGGCACGCCGTCCAGCTCGGCCTTGCTGAAGCTCATGGCCAGCTCGGCCTTGTTGATGTTGCTCTCGAAGTCGGTCATGTCCTTCGTGAGTTCCTTGCGGAGCTGCTCCACCTCGTCGCGCTGGGCCTTGGGCAGATCCAGACCGACGCGCCGGTAGCCGCGCATCGTGTCGGCGAGCAGCTTGGCGTCCTCGCCCGTCAACGCGGGCTTCGTGGCGGCGTAGGCCTTCACGGCGCGATAGACGTCCTCGCGGTAATCCAGCCCGACCGACCAGTCTTCGAGTTCCTTGACGGCGTCCGTGGCGGCATCGCGCATGGCGGCGCTGATGCTGGTCTCCTTGATGACGTTGAGGCGGTTCGCCGTGAGGCCGGATTCAAAGCCCATGTCGTCGAGCGCGCGGATGGTGTTGTTGAAATTGACCTCGCCCGCCGCGAGCTTGCCGATGCGGTCGAGCGCGGCGTCGCCGGCAGCGATGGTGCGCTTGACGGTGGCGGTGATTTCGTTGGTGGTCGTCTCGAAGGTCGGCAGCGCGACGACAGAGTTGAACTTGGCGGCGCGGGCCTGGAATTCTTTCAGCGGGTCGTGGTTCATGGAGCAATGTTGGTTGGAAACGCGGCAGGCGGTGAACGCCAATACCGGCAGGAGCAGAAACGTTGTGGAAAACCTCATGCGCAAAAAGCTAGCGGCAAAAACGCACAGTTCAAGCGTTTTCAGGGGCGCGCGATTGCTTTGGCCGCGCCCGCTGCTACTCTTTTCGCCGCCTGATGAAACCGAAAAGCGAAAAACAACCGTTGCGCGTGGGCATGATTTCCCTCGGCTGCGCCAAGAACCTCGTGGACGCCGAAATCATGCTCGGCTCGCTGCTCAAGGCCGGCGTGGAGATCACCAACGACGCCGCGCAAGCCGACGCCGTCATCGTCAACACCTGCTCCTTCATTGACTCCGCGCAGGAGGAGAGCGTGGACACCATCTTTGAGTCCGTGGAGCTGCGCGAGGCCGCCAATCGCGGCCAAGCCGTCATCGTTTCCGGCTGCCTGCCGCAGCGTTTCCGCGACGATCTTCCCAAACTCATGCCCGAGGTGGACGCCTTCATGGGCATTGATCAAGTCGCGCAAGTTCGGGACATCGTCGGCAAGGCCATTGCGGCGCGGAGTGAAAAGAGCGCCGCAGGGCAAAAGGCAAAAGGCAAAGGGCAAAAAGAAAAAGTCGCCGCCTACTTGAACACGCTGGAGAAAAACCGTCCGCTCGACGACCACGAAAAGCAAAACGCCCTGCGCGGCACGGAGCAGTTCGGCAAAACCAAGACCGTCGTCGGCGCAAAACCATCTTCCATCCTCCATCCTCCATCCTCGCCTTTGCTGGATGTGACCGCGCGCCCTGTCTTCATCCCCGACTTTGGCACGCCACGCTTCCGGCTCACGCCGAAACATTTTGCCTATCTGAAAATCGCCGAGGGCTGCAACCACCCGTGCAGCTTCTGTATCATCCCCCGGATGCGCGGCTCGCACCGCAGCCGCACGCAGGCAGACATCGTCAAGGAAGCCAAGGCGCTCATTGCCGACGGCGTGAAGGAGATTAATTTGATTTCGCAGGACTCCACCTACTACGGCCTCGACCTGCGCCCGAACCACAGCCGCGCCATCTCCTCGCCGGAGAAGTTTTCCGCCGCCGCCAAATCCCTTGCCGCCGACGCCACGACCATCTGCACGCTGCTGCGCGAGCTGAACGCGCTCAAGGGCGATTTCTGGATTCGCCTGCTCTACACGCACCCCGCGCATTGGACGGACGAACTCATCGCCACCATCGCCGCCTGCAAGAAAGTCGCGCGCTACTTGGACATCCCGCTCCAGCACATCCACGGGAACATGCTCGAACGGATGCGCCGCGAGACCTCGCAGCAATACATCGTGGACCTCATCGCCCGCATCCGCGCCGGCATTCCCGGCATCGCACTGCGGACGACCTTCATCGTCGGCTTCCCCGGCGAAACCGAGGCGAGCTTCCAGACCTTGCTGGATTTCATCCGCGAGACGAAGTTCGAGCGGCTCGGCGTGTTCGCTTATTCGCAGGAAGACGGCACGCGCGCGGGCGCGATGTCCGGCCAGCTCGCGGACAAGGTGAAGCAGAAGCGCCGCGAACTCGCCATGGCCGCGCAGCACAAAGTCGCCGTCGCCGTTTCCGAATCCTTCGTGGGCCGCGAAATCAAGGTGCTCGTCGAGGGCGCGGCCAATGCGAAGCAACTGCAAACCGCCAACGTGAGTTCCTGGGAGCACGGCCTGATGCGCGAAATCGACAAGCACGTCAGCCAGATGAAAGGCAGTTACCTGGTGGGCCGCGGCGAGGCGGACGCGCCGGACATTGACGGCCGCGTTTACGTTCGCGGCAAGCTGCCGGTCGGGGAATTCGCCCGCGTCAGAATCATCGGCCACACGGACTACGACCTGATCGCCGAACCTAGCCGGCTTTCGTGAGCGACTTCGCCAGCACCTTGGATTTTCGTCCGCTGGCCTCGTATTTCTCACGCCGCGCTGACGGCAGGTCGTCCGGCGTGCCTTCGATGAAGCCGCCCTTGGACTGGAAATAGGTGAACGCTTGCGTCGAGAGCGTCAGCAACGTCTCCAAACCTGCTTCCCGCGCCTTGCTTTCCACAAATTGGATCAGCTTCCGGCCAATGCCCTGGTTTTCATGGGACTTATTGACGTAGAGGCAGGCCAACTCGCCCTTTTTCTGCTCGGGATAGATATGCAACGCCACACACGCGACAGGATTCTTGTCGATTTCAAAGATGAAATAATCGCCCAGTTGCTTCTCGATCATCGGGCGCGTCCGCTTGACCAGTTCGTCACTGGCAACGGAGCCCTTGGTCAACATCAGGATGTGGCGCACGTCCTTTTTCAGCGCCTTGCGGATTTGCTGATACTCGTTCGCATAAATCAGCGTGCCGATGCCCTCGTTGGAGAACACTTCGGCGAGCAGCCCCTCATCCACTTTGCCGTTGATGACATGCACCCGCTGGACGCCGGCCTTGCAGGCGGCGGCGGCGTGCTGCGCCTTCGAGAGCGTCTCCGGCGTGAAGTCGCACTTCTTCCCCGTCAGCAATGCGTCCAGCTCCGCAACGATAATCTGCCGGATAAGCAGCCCGTGGCAGACCAGCCCGTCCTGCGTGGTGATGAAAATCAACTTGGTTGCCTTCAACGCGTCCGCCACCGCCAGCGCGACGCCGTCGGAATTCACGCGGTAGGTCTTGCCGTCGCCGTCGAAGCCGAGCGGCGGGATCTCCGGAATGACCCCCTGCGCGATGAGCGTCTGGAGCAACGCCACGTCCACCCGCACCACCCGGCCGGTGAACAGGTGGTCCACGCCCTGAATGATGCCCATCGGGTGCGCGATGATGGCGTTGGAACTCACCGCCCGCAGGTCGTTGGTGGAAAGTCCCTCCAGAATCTCGTGCGTGAGCCGGTTCGCCGCCGTCAGCGCGAGCTTGAGCGTGTCCGCGTCGGTGACTCCCACGCCGTCGAGATTCGACGGTGTGACATTCTGTTCCGCCGCCAGCGCCTTGATCTGCGCCGCCGCGCCGTGCACGAGCACCACCCGGATGTTGAGCGAGCGCAGCACCGCCACATCCAGCAGGATGTTGGCGAAATTCTCGTCCGTGACGATCGCGCCGTCCACCGCGATGATGAACGTCTTCTCCCGGAAGCGCGGAATGTATTGCAGGATGCCCCGCAGGTCTGTCGGTTTCACGCGGTCTGATTAGTTCTTTCCGGCGGGAAAATCCAGAACCATTTTCAACGCCGCCAGGCAGCGCTCGTTCTCCGCCGGCGTGCCGACCGAAATCCGAATCCACTCCGGCAACTGGTAGCCGGCCATCGGGCGCGTGATGACGCCGAGCTTTTGCAGTCCGGCGAAAACCTTCGCGCCGTCGCCGACGCGGACGAGGAGGAAGTTGGCGTGCGAAGGAACGGTCTCCAGCTTCAGTTGCCGGAACGCCTGCGCGAAGAACTCCAGGCCGCTCAGATTGTTCTGGCGCGTTTTGCTGACGTGCGCCTCGTCGTCCAGCGCGGCGCTGGCGGCGATCTGGGCGAGCAGGTTGATGTTGAACGGCTGCCGGATTTTCTCAAACGCGGCGACCAGCTCCGGCGCGGCGATGCCGTAGCCGATGCGCAGGCCGGCCAGCCCGTAGATTTTGGAGAACGTCCGCATCAACAGCAGATTCTTGTGCCGGCCCTGGCGAATGAGCGGCACCAAATCCACCGCGTCGTTGCCGAGGAACTCGATGTAGGCCTCGTCCAGCACGAGCAGGACGTGGGGCGGGACTTCGTTGACCAGTTCCACCAGCGCCGCGCGCTCGGCGAGCGTGCCGGTGGGGTTGTTCGGGTTGGCGACGAACACGATGCGCGTCTGCGGCGTGATGGCGTTGCGCATCGCGCGCAAGTCGTGGCCGTAATTCTTCGCTGGCACGGTGATGAGATTCGCGCCGCAGTTTCTCCGCCAGCTTCTGCTTGAGATAAAACGCGTTGCCGTCCGGGTAGAGATTCACGCCGGGCAACGCCTTTTGCAGCGCCGCCAGCGCGAGCGGCGACGGCCCGAAGGGATTCTCGTTCGACGCCAGCTTGATGATGCTGTCGGCGGGCAGGCCGAGCTCGCGGGCAACGTCTTCGATGGGGCGGCCCGGCTGATAGACGGGCACGTTCTGCAACGCGGGATTGAGGGGCAGGGAGAGCGACATGGTTAAATCAAATCGAGAATCTTCTTCACGTTCACGTTTTTCGCGATGAGGTCGCGGATGAGTGAAATTTTTTCCGCGTCGGCGGGCTTGGTCTTCACGGTGAGGTCGTGGACTTTCGAGGCGACTTTGTAGCTGTCCGCGGTTGCCGCCAAAACCGGACATGGCAGAGTGCTGATGACCTTCATCACGTCGGCGTGCGGGCGCAGGTTGCCGGTGAGGACGATGCCCGCCATCGCTTCCGCGTCCGCCGAGGCGATGCTCGCAGCGGCGGCGTAGATGATGTCCTCGCGGTCGCCGGGCGTGATGAGCAGCACGCCGCGCTTGAAGAAACTCTTGGCGTTGTTGACGCTCATGGCACCGACCACGACGTCGCTCACGACGTTCTGCATCTGGTCGGATTCGTTGAGCGGCTCGGCGTCCAATTCGTCGCGGATGACCGTGAGCGTCGGGCGGGAAAGGATTTCCCGGTGCGGAATGACGCCCAGCAGTTCCAGCCCCTTGCGCTTGAGGCCGCGCCGGGCGAAGTCGGTGATGAATTCCATCTTCTCCTCCAGCACCTTGTTGATGATCACGCCGATGATTTCGACGCCTTCCTTCTCGAACAACGCCTGGTTCAGCGCCACCTCGTCAATGGGTTTGCCGATGCCGCCCTGCGTGACGATGATGACCTTCGCGCCGAGAATCTTCGCGACCTGCGCGTTGGAAAGGTCGAACACCGAGCCGACGCCGGCGTGGCCGCTGCCTTCGCACAGGACGAATTCCTTCTCCCATGCCACGCGGTCGAACGCCTTCTGGATCTTTTTGACGAGCGCCTCGTTGTTCGAGGACTGGAGGTATTTGCGCGTGAAGTCCGGCTCGACGGCGATGGGGCTCATGTCCACCAGCGGGCAGTTCATCTGATAGACGCTGTCCATCAGCACGCTGTCCTCGTCAATCTTCTGCTCGTCGATTTTGATGAAGCGCTGGCCGACGGGCTTGATGTAGCCGACGCGGGGATATTTCTTTTGCAGCGCGGCGATGAGGCCGAGCGAGGTGGTGGTCTTGCCGTCGTTCTGGCGCGTGGCCGCGATGAAGACGCGCGGGGTTTCGGTGTTCATGGATTATTCGCCGGGAAGTTTTTCGCCCGCGCCAGGGAAAAGCAGGTTGTAAGCCGTCGCCTGCACGCCGACGATGGCCGCCACGCCGAGGATGTCGTGCGCGTTCGAGCCGCGCGAAACGTCCGCCGCCGGGCGATCCAAGCCGAGGAGAATCTGGCCATAGGCGTTCGCGCGCGAGACGTGGCGCACGAGCTTGCTGGCGATGTTGCCGGAATTGAGGTCGGGGAAGATCAGCACGTTCGCGCGCCCCGCCACCTTGCTGTCGGACAATTTGCGCGCGGCGATTTCGGGCACGATGGCCGAGTCCACCTGCAATTCGCCGTCGAAATCCGCCTCGAAGTTTTTCTGCTGCGCCCTCTGCTGCGCCAGCGCCGTCGCGGCCTGCACCCGGCCGATGGAGGGATGCGTGGCACTGCCCTTCGTCGAGAAGGACAGCAGCGCGACGCGCGGGCGGACGCCCAGCAGATGCCGCGAGAGCTGCGCCGTCGAGACGGCGATGTCCGCGAGCTGCTCCACCGTCGGTTCGGGGATGACGCCGCAATCGCCCATGAACAGCACACCGTTCTCGCCGAAACGCGTGTCCTCCACCTCCATCACCTGACAGCTCGAAGCCGTCGTCGCCTGCGGGGCGACCTTGATGATCTGGAACAGCGGGCGCAGGACGCTGCCGGAGGCCTGGTGCGTGCCGGACACAAAGCCATCCGCCTGATGCATCGCCACCATCATCGCGCCGTAGAAATTCGGCTGGAGAATCATCTCGCGCGCTTCGCGGGCCTTGATGCCCTTGGAGCGGCGCAGCAGCTCGAAGCGATGGGCAAAGTTCTCCAAGTCCTCGCTCTCGGCGGGATTGATGATGCGGATGCCTTCGAGCGAAAGGTTCAGGTCGGCGGCGATGTTTTTTATTTTGGCGCGGTCGCCGAGCAGGATGGGCGCGCCGAGGCGCAGGGAATGGAACTGCCGGGCCGCCTGCAGCACGCGCGGTTCGTCGCCCTCGGGGAAGACGATCCGCTTGGGATGCCTTTGTAATTTTTCGATGACCGTGCCGATAAAACGCATGGGCGTAGCTTACTGCGAAGCGTTGAAACTGCAATAGTCGCGTGCGTGACGATTGCGTGAAGTTGTGAAGAAGTTTTAACCACGAAGACACCAAGACACGAAGGAATTATGCTTTGTGCCTTCGTGCCTTGGTGGTTCGCTACAGGCTTTCCCGGCGGAGGCGCTTGATCATTCGTCGCCGTCCTTGAGGATTTCGAAGCGGCTGGTCTTGCCGCTGACGAGATTGAGGATGATTCCCTTCTTCGCGTCGGCGGTCTTGAGCGCGGCGCGAAATTCGCGGGGGTTGGTCACGGGCCGCTGGTTGACTTCGGTGATGATGTCGCCGGGTTTGATGCCGGCGCGCGCGGCCAGGCTGCCGCGTTCCACGCCGGTGACGATGACGCCGGGGGTCATGACGGCCTGGAATTGTTCGGCGAGGTCGTGGGTCAGGGCTTGGACGGTGAGGCCGAGGCCGGTGGTTTCATCAGGCACGGCGGCGGTAGAATGGTTTTCTTCGCCAGCCTCGCCCGATTCGTTCCACGCGCCGGGTTTGACGGTGACTTTGATTTTCCGGCCCTGCCGGAAGACATCGAGGGAGACGGGCGCGCCGATTTTCTTGTTGCGGATTTCGCCGCGCAATTGCTGGACGGTGCTGACGGGTTTGCCGTCCACGGCGGTGATGACGTCGGTGGGCTTGAGGTCGGACTTGGCGGCGGGGCCGTCGGGCATGATGGATTGGACGATGACGCCGTCGTCCACGCCTTTGACGAGGTCGCCGAAGGTGGCGTCTTCGCGCAGGCCGCGGATGCCGATGCCGAGCCAGGCGCGGGTGAACTTGCCGTCGGTCATGAGTTTCTCGGCGACTTCGCGGGCGAGGTTGCTGGGGATGGCGAAGCCGATGCCGGTGTTGCCGCCGCGGATGAGGGTGTTGATGCCGATGACTTCGCCGTTGATGTTGACGAGCGGGCCACCGGAGTTGCCGGGGTTGATGTTGGCGTCGGTCTGGATGAAGTCCTGATCCATGCTGGGGTCGTAGATGACGCCACTGCGGCCTTTGGCGCTGACGTGGCCGAAGGTGACGCTGTAGTCGAGGGCAAACGGCGCGCCGATGGCGATGGCGAATTCGCCGACGCGGGTCTGGGCGGAGTCGGCGAGCCGGGCGGCGGGCAGATCGTGGGCGTCAATCTTGATGACGGCGACGTCGGATTGGGGGTCGGTGCCGCGCACGGTGGCGGCGAAGTGGCGTCCGTCCTTGAGGCGGACTTCGATTTTCTCGGCGTTCTCGACGACGTGGCGGTTGGTGAGAATGTAACCGTCCTTGGTGAGGATGATGCCGGAGCCCTGGCCGTGTTGTTTCTTCTGCGGCTGTTCTTCGAGTTGCTGGCGGAAGCGGCGGCGGAATTCGCGGGGGAGCATGTCCCACGGGCTGCCCTCGCCGCCATCCACGGCGGCGATGCCGGCTTTTTGCGTGACGTTGATGACGACGACGGACGGGGAGACTTTGTCGGCGACCTCGATGAAGGCCTGGTTGAGTTGCTTGGCGAGGTCGATGGCGGGCGAGGCGGCAACGGTGAAGGGCAGCGTGCCGGCCAAGGCGAGCGCGAACAGGAGGGTTTTGCAATTTTTCATAAACGTAATCGTCTGGATGGTTGGAGTGAATTGAGCGGGCAATGTTCAAAATTCGCAATTGAATTTTGACTTGGGCGGGGGCGCTGGTAAATTTCCGGCCATGCTCGAAATCATCGAAAAGCTTCTGATTCTTCAAGACCGCGACCGCCAGCTCATGCACATCCGGGCGCAGCTTGGACAGATTGACCCCGAACGCGCGTCGCTCAACGCCAAGGCGTCGTCCACGCAGGCGGGGCTGGAGGCGGCGAAGTTGCGCGGGAAGCAGATCGAGTCGGAGAAGAAGCAACTGGAGCTGGGCGTGGAGGCCAAGAAGACGCTCATCGAGAAGTATGCGAACCAGCAGCTTCAGACCCGCAAGAATGAGGAATACAAGGCGCTCGCCCACGAGATCGAGACGTGCAAGGCCGACATCTCCACGATTGAGGACAAAGAAATTGAATTGATGGAGCAGGCGGAGGCCGCGCAGAAGCAGGTGGTCATCGCGAGCAGGGAAGCCGCCGATGCGAAGAAGCTGGTGGACGGCCAGATCGCGGAACTCGCCGCACGCGAAACGAACTTGAAAAAGGAACTGGCGCAGCTCGAAACCGACCGCGATCAGCTTGCCTCGGCGGTGGACGAGGGCACGCGCTCGCGTTACGAACGGCTTTTCAAGAACAAAGGCGGCATGGTCGTCGTCGGCGTGCAGCACGGCGTCTGCGGCGGCTGCCACATGAAGTTGCAGCAGCAGTTGATCGTCTCGGTGCAGGCGCAGCAGGAAGTCATCACCTGCTCAAACTGCGGGCGCATCCTCTACTACGCGCGCGACATGGATCTGGCCGTGAAGGATTAGTTCGGAATGGCAGCGACCGGTTTGGCGGCTGGCGTTTTCCCCGTGCCGCGCTCCATGAGTTTCTTCAAGTCATCCAAGTGATTCTCGTAAACGCCGCGCGGCGATGTTTCATGTTGTTTGCATAGCGATGCCGCCATGCCCACGACTTCGCCCATCATGCCGCAGGTGCGCATCACACGCACAGCGCCGAGCGCTTCGTGCGTGACGCTGATGTCGCGCCCGGCCATGAACAGGTTGGGAATGTTGCGGCTGTAGAGGCAGCGATAGGGTGCCCAGTACGGGCCCTTGTATTTGTAATTCGCGCCGTCGGTCGCCTTCGAGATGAATTCCTCGCCTTCGTGGCCTTTCTGAAACTTGGGATCGGGCAGGTGCAGATCAATGCTCCACGAGCAGGGAAAACTGGCGTCGGCCCAGACGCGGTTGGTGCGGAAGTCGTCGCCCGCCAGCACCACGTCGCCGAGCAGGCGGCGGGATTCGCGCTTGCCGGCGATGAAGGCGGCCCAGCCGAGTTTGTGGTTGGGGTAAAGCTTGTCCACGTTCTTGAGCGTGTCCCACGCGCCATACATCGCGCGGAAATTATGGTCGCGCATCCACTCGACCTCGGCGATGGGGTCGCGCTTGAAGCCGCTTTCCCAGAACCAGCCGCCCAGCGCTTTCAAGCCCATCCTTTGCGGGTGGCCGACGTAATTTGTCCGGCCAGGAAACGAGGTATGG
>JAPLTZ010000129.1:0-4463 GCA_026397895.1 Verrucomicrobiota bacterium
GTAGGGACGGCGCGCTGCGCCGTCCGGTCATCGCAGCGCGATGACCCCACCTCCGGTTGCGGGTCGAGCAGCCAGGCGCGGCACGGCAAGGTTTTGCGGCCTTGGATGACGACGCCGTGCGCGAGTCCGGCGAGTGCGTCCGGCGTGGGGATGCGTTCGACCTGTGCCCAGTATTCGCGGTCGTGGGCGTTGCGCGGGTGGAGGAGGCGCTCGTTGAGTTCCGGTTCGTCGCTCAGGAGCAGCAGCCCTTCGGAATCGGCGTCCAGCCGCCCGATGGGATAGACGTTCTTCGGGAAACCGAATTCCGCGAGCGGGCGGTTGGGCGAGCCGTCGGGCGTGAATTGGGAGAGGACGCCGTAGGGTTTGTGGAACGCAATAAGCACGGCGGGAAGTTACAGGTTGCCGGTTGAAGGTTGCAAGTTTGGCATGGGTCGAGAGTGCCGCTTTCCGCGAAATTAGAGATTGCCGTTGGCGTCGGCGCTGCTATTTTATCCGCTCTTTGCCGGCCTGAAATCAGGTGCGGCGGGGAAAACGGTCATTAAATCCGGCACCCGTGTGGGCGGCGGTTGACCACAAAAACATCGAAATCAATCCCGTTTTCCGCGGGATGCTCCGTTCGCGGAGTTTCAACCAAAGGAAAAAACAGTATGTTAAGCATTGGCGTTCAGGAATTGTTGGATGCAGGCGTGCACTTCGGTCACCAGACCAAGCGTTGGAATCCCAAGATGAAGCCGTTCATCTTCGACGCGCGCAACGGCATCCACATTATTGACCTCTCGAAAACCGCAGTGCAGCTCGAAGCCGCCTGCAATTTTCTCTCCAGCACCGTCGCCAAGGGCGGCCGCGTGCTGTTCGTCGGCACGAAGAAACAGGCGCAACAGGCCGTCAAGGAAACCGCCGTGGCCTGCAACCAATTCTACAGCACGGAACGCTGGCTCGGCGGCACGCTGACCAACTTTCAGACCGTCAAGCGCTCCATCGCCCGCATGAAGGAGATCGAGAAGATGGAAGCCGACGGCTCCATCAACCAATACGTCAAGCAGGAGCAGTCCATGATCCGCCGCGAACATGCCCGGCAGGTCAAATACTTCGACGGCATCCGCGCGATGGACAAATATCCCGCCGTGATGTTCGTTGTGGACATCAAGCGCGAGCACAACGCCATCGCCGAAGCCCGCCGCCTGAAAATCCCCATCGTAGCCATCGTAGACACCAACTGCGACCCCGAGCTCGTGGACTACCCCATCGCCGCAAACGACGACGCCATCCGCTCCGTGCGGTTGATCCTCGCCACCATCGGCCAGACGGTGCAAACCGCCGCCGCCGAATACGAAGCCAAGTTCGCTCGCAAAAAGCAGGCGGAGGAAGCGCCCGATAAGGACGCCACGCCCGCGCCCGCGCCCGCGCCTGCCGCGGAAGCGCCGGTCGCCACGGCCTAAATTGGATTTGGCGACGGTTGCGCGAGAACCGCACAACCGTCGCCGTCTTTCAACCTTCAACCTGTAACCCGAACAAATTTTATGGCTGAAATCACTGCTGCAAGCGTAGGCAAACTGCGCGAACTCACCGGCGCCGGTCTTATGGACTGCAAGAAGGCGCTCACCGAAGCCAACGGCGTCATGGACACCGCCGTGGACATCCTCCGTAAGAAAGGCGTCGCCTCCGCCGCCAAGAAATCCAGCCGCGCCGCCAACGAGGGCGTCATCGCCCAGCACATCGTGCCCGGCGCGAAAGCCGGCATCCTCGTCGAAGTGAACTGCGAAACCGACTTCGTCGCCAAGAACGAAGGCTTCCGCGCCTTCTGCGACGACATCGCCAAGAAGCTCGCCAACAACCCTGCCGCCGACCTCGAGGCCGACCGCATCGCTGCCGTCGCGAAGATCGGCGAGAACATTGTCATCACCCGCAGCCAGCGCATCGAAGTCGCCGGTAACGGCCTCGTCGCCGCCTACATCCACACCGGCGCGAAAGTCGGCGTGCTCGTCGAAGTCGGCGCGGGCAAGGAAACCACCGTCGCCAGCGACGACTTCAAGCAGCTCGTCCGCGACATCACGTTGCAGATTGCCGCCGCGCATCCGCAGGCCGTCAGCCGCGAAGGCCTCGGCCCCGCCGTCGTCGCCAAGGAAGACGAGATCAACCGCAACTCCGACCGCCTGAAGGGCAAGCCGGCGCAGGCCATGGATAAAATCCTCCTCGGCATGCGCGAAAAATATTACCAGACCCACTGCCTCGTGGATCAGGGTTTTGTGAAGAACCCCGACCAGACCGTGGCGCAGCACATCGGTGAGACCGGCAAGAAGCTCGGCGACGAAATCACCATCCGCCGCTTCGTCCGTTTCCAAGTCGGTGAGAGCGCCGCCTGAACCGGCAACGAAAATTCAAATGCACAGAGCCGCCGCTTCCCGGCGGCTCTTTTGCTTCCGAGACAACGGTTCCGCTCGTCCCGAATTGGCGATTGTCGCCAAAAATTGCGAAATAAAACTTGCAACAACGCCTGTGGTTGCTACTGTCTGCGCTCGTTTAACGAAAGAATATTTATGGCAAGAATTTGTGAATTGACCGGTAAAGGCGCGATCAAAGGCAACCACATCTGGCGCTCGGGTAAGGCGAAGAAAAAGGGCGGTATCGGCACGCACGTGACCGCCATCACCAAGCGGAAGTTCATGCCGAACCTCCAGCGCGTGAAGGCCGTCGTGAACGGCGAAGTGCGCTACGTGCGCGTTTCCGCCAAGGCGCTCAAGCAAGGTCTGGTGACCAAAGCGCCCAAGCGCACTTGGAAAAAGGGCGACGAAACGAAGAAGGCTTAAGACTTTTCGGGAGAGAATCGAAAATGGCGTTCCGCAAGGAACGCCATTTTCATTTTCCCTTGGAATACTTCATCGTCGCGCGTTTCAACTCACGGTCGGATTCGCGCTTCTTGATGTCATCGCGCCGATCAAACTCCTGCTTGCCCTTGCCCACGGCGAGCGCGACTTTGACCTTGCCGTTCTTCCAGTAGAACGCGAGCGGGAACAGCGAGTTGCCCTTCACCGCCGCGAGGCCGAACAGTTTGCGGATTTCCGATTTGTGCAGCAGCAGCTTGCGGACGGCCTTGGGCTGATGGTTTTGCAGGTTGCCGTGCGAATATTCGTCAATGTGCGCGTTGTGCAGGAAGACCTCGTCCTTCTCCACCCGCGCAAACGCATCGGCGATCTGCCCCTTGCCCGCCCGCAACGCCTTCACCTCCGTGCCGTGCAGGACGATGCCCGCCTCGAACGTGTCGAGGATGTGGTAATCGCGCCTGGCCTTGTGGTTGGTGACGATGTCGGACATAAAAAACAGCCGGAAGGTCGCCCCTCCGGCTGCGCAAATTCGACCGCTGCGAGCGACTTAGTGTTTCTTCTTCTTCTTGCCGGTGTTGCGCGCCGTGACGACGTGTTCGGGCACAAAATATCCCATCTTTTCCTCGATGATCTCCAGCAAGGCAACGTCGCCAAAGCCCATGCCGGGCGTCATTTCGACGAGCGGGCGACCCAGCCCGCCGCCGCCGGCGTTGAGCTGGCGCACGCGGCGCGAGACGATGTTGATGAGAATGTTGGGGTTGCCAACCTTTTCCAAAGCTTTTTTGTTGAGTTCAGCGTTCAAGGGAATATCCAGTTGTTATTCGAGCGCGTCACGATAGCGGGTAACCCGCCGAGTGCAATACAAAAATTCCGAATGCGCGCTTGCCTCCATCGCCGCGTGTGCCTATCAAATCCCTTCCGATTCAATGAAAACCGCCGCCCAGTTCGACCTGAAACAATTCGCCGCCTCCCGCGCCACCGCCGTCAACGCCGCGCTCGACCGCTTCCTGCCCGCCGCCACCGCCAAGCCCGCTACCATCCACAAGGCGATGCGCTACTCGCTCTTCGCCGGCGGCAAGCGGATGCGTCCCCTGCTCACCCTCGCGGCGGCAGCGGCTTGCGGCGGCAAAGAAATCGACGCCATGCCGCTCGCTTGCGCCGTAGAATGCATCCACACCTACTCGCTCATCCACGACGACTTGCCCGGCATGGACAACGACGATTTCCGCCGCGGCAAGCCGACCAGCCACAAAGTCTTTGGCGAAGGCATCGCCATCCTCGCCGGCGACGCGCTGTTGACCCAGGCTTTTGAAATCGCCGCACAGGCCAAAGGCTGGCCGCGCTACGACCACCAGCAACTCATTCTGGAAATCGCCAAGGCCAGCGGCTCGCTGCAACTCATCGCCGGGCAGGTCGCCGACATCGAAGGCGAAGGCAAGAAGACCTCCGCCGTGCAGTTGAAATACATCCACGAACGCAAGACCTCCGCCCTGCTCTGCTGCTCCGTGCGCCTCGGCGGCATGAGCGCCAATTGCACCCCCGCCCAGCTCGCCGCCCTCACCACCTTCGGCTACAATGTCGGCCTCGCGTTCCAGATCATTGACGACATCCTCGACATCACCCAGACCAGCGAGCAACTCG
>JAPLTZ010000129.1:4505-6462 GCA_026397895.1 Verrucomicrobiota bacterium
CCCATCCATCGTCGGCATGGCGAAATCCAAGCAACTCGCCGAGCAACTGACCCAACGCGCCTTCGCCTCCCTGAAAATCTTCAAAGGCCGCGCCGTCGCCCTCGAAGCGCTGGCGGAGTATCTGTTGAAGCGCGACCGCTGACGCGCTTCGGCCCAAGACAAATCTTGCCATCTGCTCGCCGCTTGTCCGCCACCGAAAACTTCACTTGATTTCAGACGCGTTCGGCGGTTTCCTGTGCCCCTCATTTGAAATCACAAATCTGAAATCCGAAATCACCAATCACATGCCCTACAAAGACGTCACCCCGCCCGCCGGCGGCAAAATCACCATCAGCAACGGCAAGCTCACCGTGCCGAACAATCCCATCCTCCCATTCATCCGCGGCGACGGCACCGGCCCGGACATCTGGGCCAGCAGCGTGCGCGTGATGGACGCAGCGGTGGCAAAAGCCTACGGCGGCCAGCGCAAGATCGCTTGGTTTGAGGTCTTCGCCGGCGAAGAGTCGTTCAAGAAATTCAACAACTGGCTGCCCGATGACACCGTCGAAGCGTTCAAGGAATATCTCGTCGGCATCAAAGGCCCACTCACCACGCCCACCGGCGGCGGCATCCGCTCGCTGAACGTCTCGCTCCGCCAGATGCTCGATCTCTACGTCTGCCTGCGCCCCGTGCAATGGTTCACCGGCGTCCCCTCGCCCGTGAAGCACCCGGAGAAGGTCAACATGGTCATCTTCCGCGAGAACACCGAGGACATCTACGCCGGCATTGATTTCGAGGCCGGCAAGGAAATGGCGATGAAGACGCTGGAGTTCATCAAGACGAACTTCCCCAAGGAATTCAAAAAAATCCGCTTCGGCGAAACGCCCGAAGTCGTCGGCATCGGCATCAAGCCCGTGTCCAAGACCGGCACGCAGCGCCTCGTCCGCTCCGCCATCGAATACGCCATCGCGCAAAAGAAGAAGTCCGTGACGTTCGTCCACAAGGGCAACATCATGAAATACACCGAAGGCGCGTTCATGCAATGGGGCTACCAGCTCGCGCGCGAAGAATACGGCGCGGAACTCATCGACGGCGGCCCGTGGTGCAAGATTCCCGAGGGCAAACGCGGCGCGGGCATCGTCTTCAAGGACGCCATCGCCGACATCACGCTCCAGCAGATTCTCACCCGCCCGACCGAGTTCGACGTCATCGCCACGCTCAACCTCAACGGCGATTACCTCTCCGACGCGCTCGCCGCGCAGGTGGGCGGCATCGGCATTGCGCCCGGCGGCAACATCAACAACGTCACCGGCCACGCCATCTTTGAAGCCACGCACGGCACTGCGCCGAAATACGCCGGCAAAGACCAGGTCAACCCCGGCAGCGTCGTGCTCTCCGGCGAAATGATGTTCCGCTACCTTGGCTGGAACGAAGCCGCCGACTTGATTCTCAAAGGCCTCAACGGCGCGATTGGCAGCAAGCGCGTGACCTACGACTTCGCCCGCCAGATGGAAGGCGCGACAGAGATCAAGTGCTCCGCGTTTGGGGACAACATCATCGCGCACATGTAAGCGCCCGCTGAAAATTCAACTGGCGGTGGTCGTGATGACCACCGCCGGTTTCGTTTCAAAGATTCGTTCCCGCCATCACCGCGCGCGTTGCGAGAGCGCGCTCTTGCCGATGCCGGTCAACACGTCCCACGCCGGGCCGGGGAATTTGTGCATCTGCACCATCACGTCCTCGAAGGCGGTGAGGAACCACTTCACGTCCGCCTCGTTGATGATGAGCGGCGGCAGCAGCTTGACCACATCCACGCCGTGCCCGGCCACCTGCGTGATGATGTGGTGCTTGTCCATGAGCGGAAGGACCGCCGCCTGCGGGAACAGGCTCTTGTCGAGCGCGTGGCAGGTCGTCCACGCGAGCTTCAGGGTGAGCGACTTCGGCGCACCGAATTCGATGCCCATGATCAGCCCGCGCC
>JAPLTZ010000420.1 GCA_026397895.1 Verrucomicrobiota bacterium
GGCAGCGTTGATGAGTTTGCCGGCGGCGGGGCGTTCTTCCTTGGAGAGCGTGCCGAGTTGCTTCATCAGCGCGGTGAACTTGCCGTTCGGCCCGATCCATGCGCCTTTCGCTTGGTCGAGTGCAGCAAGATCGGAAGCTATCTCAAAATTTGTGAGTGCCGCCTGCTTTAGCACTTCAATTTGTTCGTTCAGAGGTGACATATTGCTTAACTACGAAAGATAGAGGATTGAACACAGAAGCAAAAGAAAAACGGGCGGCCATCGCTGGTCGCCCGTTCATTTCAAATTTGAAATTCGAGATTTGAAACTATTTATGCCTTGGCCAGAGTGGCGGCGGGCTTGGCTTTCAGCGCCTTCTTGGCGATGTTCACCAGTTCGGTGAATGCGGCGGTGTCCGTGGCGGCGAGGTCGGCGATGACCTTGCGGTCGAGCGCGCACTTGGCGGCCTTGAGGCCTTCCATGAAACGGCTGTAGGTCAGGCCGGCGCTGCGGGCGGCGGCGTTGATGCGCACCTGCCAGAGGTAACGGAAGGTGCGTTTCTTGACGCGGCGGTCGCGGTAGGCGTATTGCCGGCCGTGATCGAGCGCGTCGGCGGCATAACGGTAAAGTTTGGAACGGCGCATCCGGAAGCCTTTGGCGGCGCGGACTGTGCGTTTGCGACGTTCACGGGAGGCTGGGGCGTTGGTTACTCGCATAAAATTAGCAGTTGGTAGTTAGGAGATGGAAGTTGGGGAAATCAGTGGCTCCACGGCAGATTCTGCTTGACGCGATACACGTCGGTGGCGTCGAGCACAGTGGACTTGCCGAGGCGACGGCGGCGCTTGGGGTTTTTGCCGGCGAGCAAGTGGCGTTTGCCGGCGTGGCTGCGCATCACCTTGCCGGTGCCGGTGATCTTGAACCGCTTGGCCACGGATTTCTTCGTTCAATGCAGGACTTGTTTAAGAATCTCTGCAAACTGCGCGGCCCATGCCGCCGGGGCGACATTCGCACTCAACCACTCCAAGCCGCGGTGGCCCATCTGACGGCTCAATCCGGGTTCGCGCGCGAGTTGTTGGACGGCCTCGGCCCACGCCTCGGCGTCGCCGGGCGGCAGCAGGCGACCGGTCACCCCGTCGGCGATCAAATCCTTCAGTCCGCCCAGATTGCTGCCGATGACCGGCCGGCTCTGTTCAAACGCCTCATAGACCACCAACCCCAGCGGCTCGCTCCACAGCGATGGCACCAAGACCGCCCGTGCGCCTGCGACCAGCCGGCGTTTTTCCGCGCCGCTCACGAAGCCGGCCCAACGGACGTTTGGCGAAGTTCGGCCGCGATACTCTTCCGCCAGCGGCCCCTGCCCCGCCATCACAAGTTCGACGTTCTCCAATTCGGGCCGCTGCCACAGTTCCATCAGAAAGCGGACGCCTTTTTCCTCAACCATCCTTCCCAGAAACAGAAAATAACCGCCCTCCGCGCCGGCCGGCACGAGCGGGTTCACGTCCCATCCATACCAAAGCGTGTGCAATTTTTCCGGCGGAAAACCGGCGCGCACAAAACTGTTCTTCAGATCGCTGCTGATAGCGATCCACGCCTTGACCGCGTCGAAGTCGCCCCGGGCTTTAATTTGCGCGAAACCCAGCGCCAGCCAGGCCGTCAGCAACGGCCCGTGCCACGCGCCGGCGAGAATCTCCCGGCCCGCCAGCCACGGATCATCCGGCTGCAAGGCCCGCCCGCCCGCCCGCATCAGGCCGCTCGGACTGAAGGGGCGGTAATTATGCAGCCACTGCACCACCGGCACGCCGAGTTCGCGCGCCAGATGGTAGACCCCCAGCGAAACGACCGGGACGACATTGTGCAAAACCCACACGTCCGGCTTGAAGCGCTCGTGCCGCGCCCGCAGTTCGCGCAAGACCGCCGGATTGTTCAGCATGAGGAACGGCTGCTGCCACTTCGGCGGCGCATCCGGTCCCAGCCATTCCTCCGAAGTGCGCCAGAAATCCGACACCTCAAACCCGGCGCGCCGCAAGTGCACCGAGATGCGCGCCACGGCATCTGCCTCGCCGCCCGNAGCGGTTGAAGACCTGCAAAATCCGCAGGCGGGGTTGGGGCTGAACCGGCATTTGCGCCATCGTATAAGCCGCGCCCGGCGGTTGTAAAGCCGCGCGACTCGCCGCCGCGAACCTCCTGACGGCGGGCGGAGATTTGACTTTTCCGCCTTTGGGCGGAATAGTTGGCCGGTGAATTTCAACCTGTCCCGCTTTTGGAGCGTGCTGCTCGCCGCCGTCGGTTTCACCGTCATCCCAGCCTCCGCCCAGCAACAATCATCCCCCGACCTGCTCTGGCGCAAACTCGCCGCCCGCCCCGCCAATGTCGCGCCCGCCCAGTTCTGGGTCACACCGCAGGACTTTCTCGCCGTGACGCTCGACCACACCGCCATGCGCGCCGCGCTGGCGCTCGCGCCGCTGGAATCCGCCACCGCCGCCAAGAGCGCGACGGCCACCGCCAGCGAAATCACCTTGCCATTGCCGGATGGGACATTTCAACGCTTCACCGTCGTCGAGTCGCCCGTGATGGCCCCGGAACTGGCCGCCTTGTTCCCCGAAATCAAAACCTACTTTGCACAGGGCGTGGATGACCCTGCGGCCACGGCACGGCTGGATTTGACGCCCGCCGGTTTTCACGCGCAAATCCTCTCGCCCAACGGTGCGGTCTACATTGACCCGCATCTGCGCGACGCCTCCGTTTATGCCGTCTATGCCAAAAAAGATTACCTGAAATCCGTCCAAGACTTCCGATGCTTCACAAAGGGCGCGGGGAAAACCGCCCTGTCCGCCGGTGCCGGCACGCAATTGACCGCGAACCGCTCCGGCACCAACCTCCGCACCTACCGGCTCGCCTGCGCGGCCGACGGCGAATACACCGCGTTCCAAGGCGGCACCGTGGCGCTCGGCATGGCGGGCATCGTCTCGGCGGTCAACCGCGTCACCGGCGTCTACGAAACCGAACTCGCCATCCGGCTCGTGCTGGTGGCGAACAACCAGTTGCTCGTCTACACCGACAAAGCCACCGACCCCTACACCGACGCCGACGGCACGGCGATGCTCGATCAAAACCAGACCACCGTGGACAGCGTCATCGGCAATGCCAATTACGACATCGGCCACGTCTTCAGCACCGGCGGCGGCGGCATCGCCGGGCTGGGCGTCGTCTGCGTGACCGGCAGCAAAGCCAACGGCGTGACCGGCAACCTCAGCCCCACCGGAGATTCGTTCTGGATCGATTACGTCGCGCACGAGATGGGCCACCAGTTCGGCGGCGACCACACCTTCAACAGCAGCGCCAGCAATTGCGGCGGCGGCAACCGCAACGCCGCCACCGCCTACGAACCCGGCAGCGGCTCCACCATCATGGCCTACGCCGGCATCTGCAGCCCCGACGATTTGCAACTGCACAGCGATCCGTATTTCCATTCCGTCAGCTTCGATGAAATCATCGCCTACACCACGACCGGCAGCGGCAACAATTGTCCCGTGACCACCGCCACCGGCAACACCGTCCCCACCGTCAGCGCCGGCGCGAACCACACCATCCCCTCCGGCACGCCCTTCATCCTCACCGCCAGCGGCAGCGACGCCAACGGCGACACGCTCACCTACTGCTGGGAAGAACGCGACCTCGGTGTCTCCACCACCCTCACCGCCGCCGACAACGGCAGCAGCCCCATCTTCCGCTCCTTCAATCCCACCACGAACAACTGGCGCATGTTCCCGCAACTCGCGGACGTCCTCGCCAACACCGCCACGCCCGGCGAACAACTCCCCACCACCACGCGCACCATGAATTTCCGCGTCACCGCCCGCGACAACCGCGCCGGCGGCGGCGGCGTCAACACCGCCGACATGCAGGTCACCGTCACCAGCGCGGGCGGCGCGTTCGCCATCACCTCGCAAAACACCAGCAACACCCTCGCCGGCGCCACCACCGTCACCTGGAACGTCGCCGGCACCACCAACGCCCCCGTCAGTTGCGCGAACGTGAAAATCTCCCTCTCCACCGACGGCGGCGCGACCTTCCCCACCGTCCTCCTCGCCAGCACGCCCAACGACGGCAGCGAAACCGTCACCCTGCCCAACCTCACCACTCACGCCGCCCGGCTCAAAGTCGAGGCCATCGGCAACATTTTCTTCGACATCAACAACGCAAATTTTTCCATCATCCCCAACATCCCGACCCCCATCGTGACCCTCAGCTCCGCCACGCTGGCCGCCGAAACCTGCACCCCGACCAACGGCGTCATTGATTCCGGCGAGGCGGTGACCATGAATTTCTCCCTCCCAAACGTCGGCACCGCGCCCACCACCAACCTCGTCGTCACTCTGCTCGCCACCAACGGCGTGGCGCTGCCCGGCGCGGCGCAAACCTACGGCGCGCTCGCCACCAACGGCCCGGTGGTCACCCGCCCGTTCACCTTCACCGCCCTCGGCGCGTGCGGCAGCAACATCACCGCCACCTTCCATCTCCAGGACGGCGCGACCGACCTCGGCTACATCTACCAGACGCTCCCGCTCGGCCAGACCGCGACCCTGTGGAGCCAAAACTTCGATGGCGTCACCGCGCCCGCCCTGCCCGCCGGCTGGACCACCACCACCACCGCCGGCGGCGGACAATCCGTCTGGACGACCGTCACCACCCAGCGCGACACCCTGCCCAACGCCGCCTTCTCACCCGACCCCGCCACCGTCGGCTCCAACGAGCTGGTCACCGCCGCCATCGTCCTGCCCGCCGGCAGCAGCCAGCTCACCTTCCGCCACCGCTACGAACTGGAATCCGACTCTTCCGGCTATTACGACGGTGGGGTTCTCGAAATCAAAATCGGCGCGGGGGCTTGGACGGACATCGTCACTGCTGGCGGCAGTTTCCAGAGCAACGGCTACAACGCCACCTTGAGTTCCAGCTTCTCCAGCCCGTTCAGCGGGCGCTCCGCATGGAGCGGCACCAACAGCACCTTCACCACCGTCGTCGTCAACCTCCCTCCGGCAGCCTCCGGTCAAACCGTCCAATTTCGCTGGCGCTGCGCCAGCGACAGCAGCGTTTCCCGCGCGGGCTGGTGGGTGGATTCCATCGCCGTCAACGGCTACGCGTGCTGCGTCGGCGTGCCGACGCTCGCCGCGACCACCTTCGGCAGCAACCAGTTTCACTTTACGCTCAACGGCTCGATGGGTTCGAGCTACATCGTGCAATATTCCACCAACCTGAATTCGGGAAACTGGTTTCCGCTCCAGACGGGCGCCGCGCCGCTGCTCTTCATCGAGTCGAACGCGAACACGAAACCGCAGCGGTTCTATCGGGGCAAAATTGCGCCGTAGCCGGGCACGAGGATTGAAGCTACTGGCGGATTCAAACAAAAAAAATCGCCGGGAAGCTGAAGCCTCCCGGCGATTTATCCTGCAAAAAACTGCGGTGGGCGAACGGTCAAGCCTTGGCCTGCAGCAGCAACATCGCCTCATCCACCGCGCTGCCGGCGTCCGAGGCGAAACCGTCCGCGCCGATTTCCTGCGCGTATTCCCGCGTGATGGGCGCGCCGCCGATCAGCACGCGCACCTTCAACCCGGCGGCGCGGATCGCCTTCACGGTGTCGCGCATCGCGGGCATCGTGGTGGTGAGCAGCGCCGAGAGACCGACGAGCTTGGGATTGTGCTGCTGAACGGCCTCCACGAACTTGGCGGCGGGGACGTTCACGCCGAGGTCAATCACTTCCATGTTCGCGCCCTTCCACATCATGGCGACGAGATTCTTGCCGATGTCGTGCAGGTCGCCCTCCACGGTGCCGATGACGGCCTTGTGTTCCGGCGTCACCCCGGCGGCGGCGAGCATGGGCTCCAGAATTTTCATCGCCTCTTTCATCGCGCGCGCAGCGATGAGCATTTCCGGCACGAAAATTTCGTTCAGCTTGAACTTCTCGCCCACGATGGACATGCCCGGCACGAGGCGGGTTTCCACAATCGTCGAGGCGCTTTCGCCGGCGGCCAGACATTTCTGGATCAAATCGGGAACGTCTTTGCGGCGACCGTCAACGATGGCTTGGGTGAGCGGATGGATGTCATTCATGGGGAGCAGCCTAATCCTCACTTCGCCCTGGGTCTTGTGTTTTGGAATTATTCTTTGGTGTTTTCGTGCTTGGCGGATTTCGAGGATTGCGTCGCGCGCCGCCGCCGGTTACAACCTGCGAACTTCATGAAACGAAACCCGCTCCTCCGTGAACTTTCCCTCCGCCCGCTCTGCTGCGATGGCGCAATGGGCACCCAACTCCTCGCCCGCGGCCTCAAAACCAACGAGTGCGGCATGGCCTGGAACGTCACGCGCCCCGGCGACGTCGGCGCGATTCACCAAGCCTATCGCAACGGTGGCTGCGACCTCATCACCACGAATTCCTTCGGCGGCACGCGCTTCGTGCTGGCCGGCCACCAACTCGCCGCGCGCGTGGCCGAACTGAACCGCGCCGCCGCCGCCGTCGCCCGCGCCGGCACCGGCGAGAACGGCTGGGTGCTCGGCGACGTCGGCCCGTTCGGCGATTTCCTCGAACCGCTCGGCGACACCACGGCGGATGATTTGCGCGCCGCGTTCCGCGACCAGATCGCCGCCCTCATCGCCGGCGGCGCGGACGCCATTCTCGTCGAAACCATGGTTGATCCCGCCGAAGCCATCGTCGGCGTCGAAGCGGCAAAGTCTTGTTCCGCCGACGTGCCGGTCATCGTCACCTACGCGTTCCAAAAATCCGCGCCCGGCGAATTCCGCACCATCATGGGCACGACCGTTGCCGAAGCCGTCCAACGTGCCATCGCCGCCGGCGCGGACATCGTCGGCACGAATTGCGGCACGTCGCTCACGCTCGATGATTATGTGGAGTTGGGCAGGCAACTCGTCGCCGCCGCGGGCAAGACGCCCGTCATCGTCCAGCCGAACGCCGGCTCGCCGCGCTTGGAAAACGACTGCGCCATCTACGACGCCACGCCGGAACAGATGGCGGAAACGGCGTTGAAGCTCCTCGGCGTCGGCGTGCGCATCATCGGCGGCTGCTGCGGCACAACGCCCGCGCATCTCGCCGCGATGAGCCGCGCCATCAAGGCCGCTTAATCGCCCTTCGCGCCGTTCGCCCGGAATTGTTTCGGCGTCACGCCCTTCACGTCCTGGAACACGCGCGTGAAATAACTCTGGTCGCAAAAGCCGCAGGCGTCGGCGATCTGCGCGATGGGTTTTTCCGTCTTTTGCAGCAGGTCGCACGCGAGATCCACGCGGCACTGCCGCAGCAGTTCCGTGAACGACCGCCCCGTCCGCTCCTTCAGCAGCCGCGAGAAATGGCTCGGCGAAATCCCCGCATGCCGCGCCGTCTCGTCGCGCGAGATGTCGCGGTGCAGGTTTTTCCGCATGAATTCCAGCGCCTTGCCGATCAACAGCGGCGGCGTGAAGTCCTTCTGCCGCTCGATGGTGGACATCACATGCTCCAGCGTCTTGCGCAGCCACGCCGCGAGCTTTTCGTCGTCGTCAATCTCCGCCAGCTCCGTGAGCAGCCGGAAATTCATCCCCAGCACCTCGGACTGCACCGCGCCCGCCTCCACCGCCGCGCGCGAAAT
>JAPLTZ010000348.1 GCA_026397895.1 Verrucomicrobiota bacterium
ATTCCGTCACGCTCAACATCCCCGACAGTTGCGACGACGTGTAAGTCGCATGCAAACCAGTTGGCACAACAAGAGTGAGTTGTTGCCGCTGCATTTCGTCTGTTTGCTTGACCGAAATCCCGGCTTCGAGTGTGCATAGATGTTTCTGCGGGATGCGGTCAGCTTCAGTCAGCACCTGACGCCACCGGTCTTTGCTTGTGGATTTCACGCCCAACATGACCAGCAACGCCGCGTCAAACGCCGCATCGTGATACTCCCGCTGGCCGGGAAATATGAAATCCGGTTTGTTGTTCGCCTCTGTCCGCGCCTGTGGTGTGAATCGCAGGCCTTGGCGTGTGAATAATTCCACCAGATGATTTTGCAACGCAAAACCCATGCGTGACTTGCGCCGGTTTTGCACGGAAAGCGAATAATCAATGAAGTCATCCACGCCGGTAAAACCTTTCTGCAACCGTTCGCGGATGATGACATTTTCCATTGCGCGAAAAAGTGACTCCTCGCGGTCAAGCCAACCAACCAAAGCTTCATCCGGCTTCTTGAAATCAACCGGCGTCTGCTCTCGTGCAAAGTCGGACATGATTTTTGTCGTCGGGAAAGTCCGGCCAAATTTGCGAAGCATCAATTCTTCGTCATTGGCAACGACAGGCACAGTCACCTCCAAATCCAATTCAGCAAGAATCTGACGTTGAAGCAGCTCAAGTTTCTGTGAATCCAAAGACTCCCGCCGGATTGAATCGAATGTAGTATTGGAACGGCTTACGCCAAAAAGATTCCGTGCCGCTCGCTCCCAGCCTGAATTGTGCTGAAATACCAGGGCGAACAATCGTCCAGACTTGGCTTTTGCGAGAACAAACAAATCACCGACACCTGCGCGCGCCAGGAAACTCCCGTAATAATAAAACCGCCACTCTGACCGACCTGTCTGTTCCGCGCTCTTGGCGCGAGCGTCATAAAAAGTAAACTCATTTTCTTCTTGGGCCGGTTCTTGATCGTCTCCGAAATAATGCCAGCGCAGCGAACCGCGAGTAACGCGCTGAAGATTGCTGATAAATTCATGCTGATGCCTTTCGCCGCTTTTTGGTTTTGAAATAACTCACCGGCTTTGCAATCCGCTTCGCAGCTTCGGCGTTCGCCTTGTCGTTTTCGGCGAGGACGAGTTCGGGGCGATAATCGGACTGGCGCTGCAATGTGGCTGCAACAGCTTTTGCAATTCGTTCGACAACCGGAACGACGACCGAGTTGCCAAACTGCTTATAGGCTTGCGTGTCAGAAACAGGAATCTTGAAACTCTTTGGATAGCCCATGAGCCTTGCACATTCACGCGGCGTCAGACGGCGCGGGTTTTTTCGCGGTCCTTGCGAGATTAGGATTTCAGAGCCGTCTTTGTAGTAACGCGCGCTCAATGTTCGCGTTGTATCTTTGCCTGTGACCAAGCCGAAGCCGAAGCCATTGCCTGCGGCCTTGTGCTTTGCTGCGTAGGCTTGAAGGTAATTCCAGAGATGATCCGTGAGCGTGTATTTCTCCGGGACATCGGTTTCAAGGATGGATTCCAGCTTCGGCCCTTCCGCCGGGAATTCCGGGAATTCAAACCCGCGACTTTCCTTGAAGCCGACGAGAAAGATGCGCTCCCGGTGTTGCGGCACGACAGTCTGGGCATCAATAATTTTGTAATAGACCGTGTAGCCTAACGCTTTGGTCAGCGTGTCGTGAATGACCCGGAACGTGCGGCCTTGATCGTGGCTGCGGAGGTTCTTCACGTTCTCCAGCACGAACGCGGCGGGTTGGTGGACTTCGATGATTTCCGCAAGGGTGAAAAAGAGATTGCCTTGCTCCTTGTCCTCAAACCCGTGGGCCTTGCCGAGGCTCAATTTCTTGGAGACGCCCGCGATGCTGAACGGCTGGCAGGGGAAACCGGCGCACAGGATGTCGTGCTCGGGAATATCCGCAACGGCCACGGTGTGAATATCGCCGTGTGGTTTCTCGCCGAAATTGGCGGCGTAGGTTTCCTGCGCCTTCTCATTCCAGTCCGAGGAAAAGACGCACTTGCAACCCGCCTTCTCAAACGCAAAGCGGAATCCGCCGATGCCGCAAAACAGATCAATGAAACGAAGCTCGTTGTGTGAGCCGTTGCCATTGATTTTCATCTGTGGCTAAAAAAAGACGGCCACCGTTTCCAGTGGCCGCCAGTTTTCCCACCAAAACCTTTTTTGTTTTATTTTGTCAGTTGCGGTTTTGTTTCTGGTTTAGCCGGCCACGGGCAGGCTGATGACGTCGCTCCATTGGCCGACGCGTTCGTCGTTCAGGCGGTAGATGGCCTTGTATTTCCACAGGCCGCTGGCGGGCAGCGGTTGCGTATCGGTGTAATCCGGCACGGTATCCAGGGCCAGGAACGCGAAGCCCGCGCCGCGGTCCACCCAGATTTCCACGCCGTCCATCCCCTGCTTCAGCCAGCCCACGATGACCACGCCGGCATCAATCTTGACGGTGAGGATGGGTTTCAGGGTGCTGAAGTCCACGGTCTGTTCCGCGCCGATGATGCGGAGCGCCTGCCCGATGGAATCGGTGTAGCCGGGCGCGAGCTTGATGCGGGCAACCAGCGTCTTGACGCGCGTGAAGATGCCGGGCGCGACCGCCGTGGGCGCAAAGCCGAGCGCCGGCGCGGCGGGCGAGGCCCCAAGGCTCGCGCCAATCCCGTCCTTGGCGGCGATCTTGTAGGCCGTCCATTGCTGGGCGTAGGCGGCGA
>JAPLTZ010000105.1 GCA_026397895.1 Verrucomicrobiota bacterium
CGTTCCACTCCTGCCGGCGAAGAAGCGCGGCAAACGGGTGGCCGTCGTCGGCTCCGGCCCGGCAGGCCTCGCCTGCGCCCAGCAGCTGGCGCGCGCCGGCCACAGCGTCACATTGTTCGAGAAGGCCGACCGCGTTGGCGGGCTGCTCATGTATGGCATCCCCAACATGAAGGTCGACAAGAAGGAAGTCGTGCTGCGCCGCCTCGCCTTGCTCGAAAAGGAAGGCGTGAAGTTCGTCTGCAACACCGAGGTCGGAAAAAATCTGCCGGCGGAAACCCTGCTGAAAGATTTCGATGCCGTCGTGCTCGCCACCGGCGCGACCAAGGGCCGCGACCTGCCGATTCCCGGCCGCGAACTCAAGGGCATCCACTTCGCGATGGAATTTCTCACCGCCAACACCAAGGCGCTGCTCGACGGCTCCAAGAACGGCAGTTTCGTGGACGCCGCCGGCAAGGACGTCGTCGTCATCGGCGGCGGCGATACCGGCACCGACTGCGTGGGCACCTCCCTCCGCCACGGCTGCCAGTCGCTCGTGCAGGTGGAGATTCTGCCCCAGCCGCCGCTCGAACGCGCCCAGGACAATCCCTGGCCCGAGTGGCCGAAGGTTTACAAGCTGGATTACGGCCAGGAGGAAGCCGCCGCCAAATACGGCGCCGACCCGCGCACCTATCTCACCACCGCCACGAAGTTCGAGGGCGACGCCAACGGCCAGGTCAAAGCCGTCCACACCGTGCAAGTCGAGTGGACGAAGAACGACAAGGGCCAGTTCATTCCAAAGAACGTGCCCGGCACGGAAAAAGTTCTCCCCGCGCAGCTCGTGCTGCTGGCGATGGGCTTCCTCGGACCGGAACAGCCGTTGCTCGAAGCGCTCGGCGTGGAACGCGACCCGCGCTCCAACGCGAAGGCCGACTTCGAGAAATACACCACCAGCGTGGCGAAGGTGTTCGCGTGCGGCGATTGCCGGCGCGGCCAGAGTCTCGTCGTGTGGGCGTTCAACGAAGGCCGCGGCGCCGCGCGCGAGTGCGACCGCTTCCTGATGGGCGCGACGGACCTGCCGTAAGCCCGGCCTGCCAGTTTCCAACAGGCAAGGCCAGGCGACTAGCCATGCAGTGAACTCCAAATTTGCAGTCTGTTCCCTTTCACGGCTTCAACTCTGCGTCCGGCCAAAATGGTTGTCGAGGCGGAATTGCGGGACGTCCGGCTTTGGGTGGGGACGGCGCGCTGCGCCGTTCCCCGTCCCAACTCGGAGTCGGGACGGCAGCGAATCTACCAATTAAGCCACGTCCAATCCCTGAAATTCTCCCAACTGCCGGTGCAGTTCCGCCGTGTCCGTCTCGCCGGCTTTGGCGGCGGCGAACGCGCCGAGAATCGTGCCATCCGTGCGGCGGACGCAGTGCAGCCCGGCGCGTTCGCAGACCCAGAACAATCGCGTGGGCGCGATCTGCTGGCTCGACAACGTCTGGAAAGTTTCCGCCACGGCGCGATAGACTTCTTCCAGCGCGGTGACGGTGATGTCGCGCGAGTCCACGTCGCACACGATGGTCTGGTCGGCGAAGCGGATGCCGCGCATGAGCACGCCGCGCACGGAGGGCGTCTGCCGCAGCCATTCGGTGACACGTTCCTTCATCGTCTCGCCGGTGACGGCGGGCGCGGGTTTCGCGGGCGCGGCGGCGGCGGGCGGATTTTTCACGCGCACCATGATGCCGCCTTCGTCGAGGGCAACGATGATGATGCGGCAGTCGCCGGCCTGGATTTCCAGCCGCTTGAAGTCGCCGAGGGCCATGAGCCGCACGAGCGGTTGCGCCTGCCCGGCGACGTAGGGGAAGAGCCGCAGCCAGCCGCGCGCGTCGCGGCAGCGCCATTCGTGGAGCGCGCCGAACGGGGAGCAGAGGAGAACATCCTCCACGCCGGGCCGGTCGGTTTCGGCGGGCGGCGGCACGGTGGATTTGAGGAAGGTGACTTTGCCGGCCGGCTCGCCGGCGGCGAGGGTGGCAATGGATTCCTGCGCGGCGCGGCGCACCCACGGGTCGGGGTCGTCGCGGAGGGGTTGCAGGTAATCGGCGCAGGCGGTGAGGCGCAGCCGCCCGATGCTTTCCACGGCGGCGAGGCGGAGGAGCGGGTCGGCATCGCGGAGCAGGGCGAGGAGGATGTGGGTGGCGGCCTGCTGTTTTTGTTCGGCG
Source organism: Verrucomicrobiota bacterium (assembly GCA_026397895.1). Taxonomy (GTDB): domain Bacteria; phylum Verrucomicrobiota; class Verrucomicrobiia; order Limisphaerales; family JAFMIX01; genus JAFMIX01. The sequence goes on from JAPLTZ010000105.1 coordinate 2,181, forward strand.
TCGCTGCGCCCGGCGGCGGTGCCGATTTCGGGGGCGGTGTTGCCGGCGACGCGCTTGAGCAGACCGGCGGCGGCGGATTGCACGCCGGCGTCCTTGTTCTTGAGCGAGGCTTGGATGCTGGGGAGCAGGCGGCGGACGCGGTCGGAGTTTTCCCAGTTCGGGTCAATCTTCGTCAGCGCGCGCGCGGCGGCCTGACGCACGCCGCTGTGGGCGTCCACCATCGTCATGACGAGTTGTTCGACGACGCTCTCGTCGCCAACGCGGCCGAGGGCGTCGGCGGCGGATTCGCGGACTTCCTGATCGGCGTCTTCGAGGTGCTTGGCGACGGGGGCGAAGGCGCGGGCGTCGCCGAGCTTGCCGAGGGATTCGAGCGCGGCGCCGCGGATTTCCCAATCGCGGTCGTTGAGCAACTGGATGAGCGCGGGGACGCATTGGGGGTCGCCGAGTTTGCCGAGGGCGACGGCGGCGGCGAGGCGGACGTTGCGTTCGCGGTCTTTCAACGCGGCGATGAGGCCGGGCACGGCGGGCAGGCAACTGGCTTGGGCAAGGGCATACGCGGCGGCGGTGCGGACGAGCGGGTCGGCATCGCGCAGGGCGGTCTGGAGCGGTTTGAGGACGGTGGCGTCGGCGATCTCGCCGAGGACGTTGACGGCGGCGATGCGTTTCTCACTGGTGTTGTCCTGCACGATTTCGGTGAGGGGGCGGACGGCTTCCGCGCCGAACGGGGCGAGGCGCTCGATCTGGCCGGTGGCGATGAAAAAGCGGATTTGTTCCTCGCTGGTCTTGGGTCGCCAGCCGAGGGACTTGAGGGTCTGGGCGGCGCGCCATTGGATGGTGGGCGAGCCGTGAAGGAGTTTGGGGACGAGCGCTTCGGCGGCGTCGCGGTCGTCGAGCTGCTTGAGGGATTGGATGGCGGCTTCCTGAACGGCTTCGGTGCGGTCGTTGAGGGCGCGGAGCAGGGGCGGGAGCGTGCGGGCATCGCGGAGGTCGCCGAGGGTGGCGGCGGCTTCGCGGCGGATTTCGTGCTCGGTGTCGGTGAGGGTGTGGTCGAGGAGCGCGATGGTGAGGGAGTCGTCGAGGGAAACGACGGCGTTGTTGATGGCGACGCGGAGGCGGCGGAGGGCGCGCAAGCGGATTGCGGGCCGGCGGGACTTGAGCTGGTATTTCGCCAGCCAGAGTGTGATGCGAGTCATGACGCCACCTGTGACGGCGGGAATTTAGCAGCTAATGCGCGGCGTCCAAGCAGAAGATTGCGCCGCCGACCTCGCAGTGGTTGAATCCCGGCGCACAATTTGCATGAAGCATCTTGGAGTGCGGTGGCAGAGCGGGCCTGCCGCGCCGAAGCGCAGCGAAGGCGGGAGCGGCAACACCGCTTTCGGGTGGAGGATGAGCTTTGGGATTTCAATCCGCCTCGTGCGTGCGAAAGCGGCGTGGCGCTGCGCTTCCCGCCGCAGTCCAAGACACGCTGGCGCGAGGTCCGGGGATGCCCGGTATGCGGGACGGCGACTCGGGAACGCCAGCGCCGTAGGCGCGAAATCATTGTAGTTCGTAGATTGGAGTTGGATTCAAGCTCTGTAGGAGCGGCATCGGCCAAGATATGTCGCTCCTACGGAGCTTTGGGTTTGCGCGCGGGCGATTCTACAAATATGCCGCGCCTCCGGCGCTGGGAGAAATCGCAGTCCGGCTCGGACCAACCCGTGGCTGAGGGATGGAATCCCGTTGGGATTCCAAGTATTCTCATGACGATGATGAATGCGAATGAACATTACGTTTCGCAGGTCTTGCTGAGAAGGTTCACTCGCGAAGGCCATCTTCAGTGTTACAACGTGCAAAAGGAGATGTGGGCACGATTGTCTCCAAAAAAAGTTTTTTCCGAATACGGCTACAATCAACTTTTAGTTAATGGCCAAGTTGACCACACATTGGAGCAAGCGTTCCAGAAAGTAGAAACGCCGTTACCAAAAACATTTGAAGCTCTGGAGTTGGCAGCGAAACAACCTTCAACTGAACTGTCTGCCGCTGTTTTTGAAAACCTCTGTTGGTATTGCGCCTTTCTCAAAAGAATTTCCCCATTCGCCAAGGCTGCTGCGCCCGCAGACTTTGTGATTCAGTTGGACAAAGACCTTGAGCAAGGCAGAGACGAGGTGTTGCGTGAAGTGTTGATAATGCCGGAATACGCCATCCAGTTTTTCAGAAGGGAACACGCGCTTGGCAAAAAAATCATCATTTACTCCCAAAACTTTCTCCAAGCGGTCTATCGGCTACAGTTTCGGAGAAAATATGGATTCGATTTTAGCACATTCCGCCACAACACAATTTGGACTATTTGTAATTCACCGATTGAACTCCCAATCGCGGATGTGCCAATCACAGAGATCCCTGTCTCAGTTCACAAATCAATTTTCTACGGCCTTCCCATTGCGCCAAATCTTTTGCTAAAAGGACAAATCAAGTGGGGAGCACAACAAGCCTCGCCTAAAACATTGATTAAAGGCGATACGCTTTCACATGAAGAAGCGGAGCTTTGGTTTGAAGCCATTTGTTTGTCCGCCGTCAACGAGCTGGTTTCTAGGGAAATAATTTCAGATGTTCAAGCGGCTCGAACGAGGGCAAAAGACAAAGGGATTGCCTTTACCAAAATCACGAATCCAGATGCAGCGATTAAAGCTGGGATGGAAAACTTTACATCAGACTTCGGGCTGGTTGTCGTTTCGCCAGAGGTCTACGTGAAATTTATCCACTCTTTCATTAAACCGCCGGACAAATAGAAATCACAACTTCAAGTCATCATCCGTGACCGCGCCGAGCGAGGCGCTCGTGACGTGGGCGGCGTATTTCGCCAGCACGCCGCGGGTGTAGCGCGGAGCGGGTTTCCGCCACGCCTTGCGGCGCGCGGCGAGTTCCTTGGCGGGAATGTCCAGCGTCAGTTCGCGCTGCTCGGCGTCAATGGTGATGGGGTCGCCGTTCTTCACGAGGGCAATCGCGCCGCCGACGTAGGCTTCGGGCGTGACGTGGCCGACCACAAAGCCGTGGCTGCCGCCGCTGAACCGGCCGTCGGTGATGAGCGCGACTTCCTTGCCGAGGCCCTTGCCCATGATGGCGCTAGTGGGTGACAGCATTTCGCGCATGCCAGGGCCGCCCTTCGGCCCTTCGCTGCGGATGACGATGACGTGGCCGGCTTTCACGGTGCCGTTGAGGATGGCTTTGAGCGCCGGCTCTTCGCCTTCAAACACGATGGCTTTGCCGGTGAACTTGAGGCCTTCCTTGCCGGAAATTTTCCCGACCGCGCCTTCCGAAGCGAGGTTGCCGCGGAAGATGACGAGGTGGCTGTCTTTCTTGATGGGCTTTTCGAACGGCTGGATGATGGTCTGCCACGAGGGGTAGGGTTTCACGCTGGCGAGCGTCTGCGCCATGGTCTGGCCGGTGACGGTGAGGGCGTCGCCGTGGAGCAGGCCGGCATCGAGCAGAATCTTCATGAGCGGGCGGATGCCGCCGATGGCGACGAGTTCGGACATGAGGTGCTTGCCGCTGGGCTTGAGGTCGGCGAGCACGGGCACGCGTTTGCCGATGCGCGTGAAGTCGTCAATGGTGAGCTTCACCTTCGCAGCGTGCGCGATGGCGAGCAGGTGCAACACGGCATTCGTCGAGCCGCCGAGCGCGATGACGACGGTGATGGCGTTCTCGAACGCTTTCTTCGTGAGGATGTCGAGCGGCTTGATGCCGCGCTTGAGCATGTTCACGACGGCGGCGCCGGCGCGGCGGCAGTCGTCTTTCTTGGCGGGGGAGATGGCGTTCTGCGCGGAGCTGTTGGGCAGGCTCATGCCGAGCGCTTCGATGGCGCTGGCCATGGTGTTGGCGGTATACATGCCGCCGCACGAGCCCGCGCCGGGAACGGCGCAGGATTCGACGGCTTGCAGTTGCTTGTCGGTGATTTTCTTGTTGGCGTGCGCGCCGACGGCTTCGAAAACGGAGACGATGTCGAGCTTGCGCGGGTCGCCGGTGATGCAGCCGGGGAGAATGGTGCCGCCATACACGAACACGGCGGGGCGGTTCATGCGGGCGATGGCCATCATGGAGCCGGGCATGTTTTTATCGCAGCCGCCGATGGCGACGAAGCCGTCCATGCCTTCCGCACCCACGACGGTTTCGATGGAGTCGGCGATGACTTCGCGGGAGACGAGGGAATACTTCATGCCTTCCGTGCCCATGGAGATGCCGTCGGACACGGTGATGGTGTTAAAGATGATGGCCTTGCCGCCGGCGGCGTTCGCGCCGATCTCGGATTCGAGCGCGAGTTTGTCGATGTGCATGTTGCACGGGGTGACATTGCTCCAGGTGGACGCGATGCCGACGATGGGCTTCTGGAAATCCTCGGCCTTGAAGCCGACGGGATACAGCATGGCGCGGGCGGGCGCGCGATCCGGGCCGTCGAGCAGGATGCTGGAGAACGGGCGGAGGCTGTTGGCTTTGGAGTTTTTGGCGGAACGAGATGACTTTGTTTTCATTCAGCCGTGGAGGTTGCCAGAAACGCGCGCGCATTCAAGCCGAGAGCGGGAATGTTTTGATTCAGGTCACGCCCTAACCGAAATCGGTTCAGTGCCGGGTTGACAGCGGGGCGGGTTTTTCATACTTTGTTCAAACATTGGCATGTCAAACAATTCCAAGCACCCCGCCCGCGCCACCGTGCGCCTGGATCACAAAAGCCATCTGCCGCTCCACGCGCAAGCCGAGCAGGTCTTGCGGGAGATGATTCTGCGCCCGGAGCATCGCGCCGCCGGGCTGCTGCCGGATGAGGTTTCGCTTTCCCGTTCGCTGGGCATCAGCCGGAACACGCTGCGCGCGGCCATCGGGCGGCTGGTGGCGGAAGGCCGGTTGGAGCGCAAGGCCGGCATCGGCACGCGCGTGACCGAGCCGAAAGTGCAGTCCGGCGTCGGCGCGTGGCACAGCTTCACCCGCGAAATGGACGCCAAAGGCATCAAGGTCGAAAGCTATTCCATCAAGGTGCAAGTGCTGGCCGCGCCCGATGGAGTCGCGCGCGAATTGCAGTTAAAGCCGGGCACGGAAGTGCTGTGCCTGGACCGTGTGCGCGGCTGGGATGGCCAGCCGGAAGTTCATTTCCGCTCGTATCTGCATCCCCGGCTCAAGCTCTCGGCGGACGCTGATTTCAGCCAGCCTCTCTACGAACTGGTGAAGGAGCAATGCAGCATCGTCGCCGACCAGTCGCAGGAAGAACTGACCGCCGTCGCCGCCGACCGCCGGCTCGCGCGCCTGCTTGATGTGAAAACTGGCACGCCGTTGCTGCGCCGCGACCGCACCGTGCTGGACACGGGCCGTCGCCCCATGGAATTTGCCGTCGTTCATTACCGCTGTGACCGTTTCCGCCTCACCCTCAACCTGCGACAAGGATAACAACCAACACCAAACCATATGACTAACACCCACGTCTCCAACGTCCGCTTCGTGCTCTTTGCCACGGGCGTCACCGCCATCGGCGGGTTTCTGTTCGGCTACGACACCGCCGTCATCAACGGCGCGAACTCGTATCTGAAGGCGCACATGCACCTCAACCCCACGCAGGAAGGCCTGGCCGGCGCGAGCGCAATCATCGGCTGCATTCCAGGCGCGATGTTCGCGGGATTCTTGAGCGACAAGTTTGGCCGCCGCAAGATGCTTTTCCTCTGCGCGCTACTTTACGCCGTGTCGGGATTGCTCTCCGCGATTCCACGCACCTTCGACCAGTTCCTTTGGGCGCGCATCATCAGCGGACTCGGCATCGGCGCGTCCTCAATGATCTGCCCGGTTTACATCGCGGAAATCGCGCCGGAGAAATGGCGCGGCCGGCTCGGCACGCTGTTCCAACTCGGCATCGTCGTTGGTATTTTCCTCACGCTGTTCATCAACAAGGTGATTCAAGGCATGGGCGACGAGGTGTGGAACGTCGCCTACGGCTGGCGCTGGATGCTCGGCATGGAAGTCGTGCCCGCCGTCGCGTTCATCGCGCTGCTCTTTGCCGTGCCGGAAAGCCCGCGCTGGCTCGCGCAGAACAACCGCGAAGCCGAAGCCCGCGACATCCTCACTAAGGTGGACGGCGCGGAACACGCCGCCTCCGAAATGGCCGCCATCCGCGAAGCCGCGAGCCAGGAGGAAGGCCGTTTCTCCGAACTCTTCTCCGGCCCGTTCCGCAAGCCGCTCATCCTCGCTGCCCTGCTCGCCATCTTCCAGCAATTCTGCGGCATCAACGCCATCATCTATTACTCCACGAAAATCTTCGCCACCGCCGGCGGCGGCACAGCCAATGCCTTCACCTCCTCCGCGTGGATCGGGGTCATCAACGTCATCTTCACCTTCGTCGCCATCAGCTTCGTGGACCGGGCGGGGCGGCGTCCGCTCCTGCTCATCGGCACGGCGGTGCAGACCATCGCGCTCGGACTCGTCGGCTGGATGTTCCACACCGGCCAGCACGGCGTCGCGCTGCTCGCCTGCGTGATCCTGTTCATCTCCGCGTTCTCGATGGCCATGGGGCCGATCACCTGGCTGTTCCTCTCCGAAATTTTCCCGAACAAAATCCGCGGACGCGCCATGTCCGTCGCGGCTTTCATCCTCTGGGTGTCCACCTACATCGTCGCGCAAACCTTCCCGATGATGAACGACAACCCCGCCATCGGCCCGGCCATGACCTTCTGGTTTTACGGTGCGGTGAGCCTCGTTTCGTTCGTGTTCGTCCTCACGATGATTCCTGAAACCAAAGGCCGCACCCTCGAAGAAATCGAAAGCCAGTGGAGCAAGAAGAAGGGCGCGGCATGATTGTCCTCGCCTGCGACCTCGGCGGCACGCGCATGAAAATCGGCGTCGTGCGCGACGGCGTTGTCCTCGCGCAAACCGTCGAGCCGGCCAATTCCAAAGCCGGCCTCGCGCCGCAACTGCATGTGATCAGAGCCGCATGGCTGTGTCTGCTCGACGATTTGAAACTCGACTTACACGACTGCGCCGGCATCAGCGTCGCGTTTCCCAGCTTGATTGACACCGCCACCGGCCGCGTGCTCGC
>JAPLTZ010000261.1 GCA_026397895.1 Verrucomicrobiota bacterium
CCCGTCGCACACGCTGAACGTGAAGCTCGTCGTCCCAAACCAGTTCGTGTCCGGCTGGAATGTCACGCCCGGCCCGCCGCCCGTCACCGTGCCATTCGCCGGCTGCGTCAACACCGTGAAGTTCGTCGTCGGCCCGTCCACGTCCGAGCCTGTCAGCGTGATGGACAGCGGAAGGTCTTCGCCGTTGGTCAGCGTCTGGCTGTAGGCGATGGGCGCGTCGTTCACGGGGCTGACATTGATTGTGACCGTGGCCACGCCAGAGTTGTTGACGCCGTCGTTGACGCGATAGGTGAAGGTGTCCGTGCCGAAGAAGTTGGTGGCGGGCAGGTAAGTGAAGCCGCCGGTGTTGGTGTTCAGCGTGAGGACGCCGTTGGTGGTGGTGGCGACGAGGACGATGGTGAGCGGGTCGCCGTTGGCGTCGGAGTCGTTGGTCAGCACGCCGCTGATGGCGGGCACGGTGAGGAGCGTGTCTTCCGTCGCGGCGTAGCTGTCGTTGACGGCGACGGGCGGGACGTTGCTGACGCCGGTGATGACGGGCGGGGTGAAGTTGTTCGTCGGATTCGGGTCGCTCGTCGGGCTGCCGGTGCTCGCGGTGTTCGTCACGCTGCCGGTCAGCGGCGCGGTGACGGTGAGGGTGAAGTTGGTGGTCGCGCCGGCGGCGAGGCTGCCGACGTTCAACCAGACGATGTTGCCGCCGTTGGTCACGCCGCCGCCGGTGGCACTGGCGAAGGTGACGTTCGCCGGCAACGCGTCGGTCACGGTCACACTGCTGGCGATGGACGGGCCGGCGTTGGAGACGACGAGGGTGTAATCGTAATTCGCGCCGGGCAGCACCGCGCCGGCGGGGCCGGCCTTGGTGATGGAAAGGTTGGCGACGGGCGTGACGCCGGTGACGACGGGCGGCGTGGTGTTGTTGGTCGGGTTCGGGTCGGTGGTGGGGCTGCCGACGCTGGCGAAGTTGGTCAGGCTCGCGCCGTTGGCGGGCGCGGTGACGGTGAGGGTGAGGTTCGTTGAACCGTTCGCGGCGAGGTTGCCGAGGTTGGTCCAGACGACGTTGCTGCCGTTGGTCGTGGCCGCCGGAATCGCGCTCACAAAGATGACGCTCGCGGGCAGGCTGTCGGTGACGGTCACGCTGCTGGCGGTGGCCGCGCCGAGGTTGGTGACGGTGATGGTGTAGGTAAAATTCGTTCCGGCGAACACATTCGTCGGGCCGGTCTTGGTCACGGCCAAATCAGCCAGCGGCGTGACGTGGACGGTGATGAGGGCGCTGGCGGTGCCGCCCTGCCCGTCGCTGATGGTGTAGCCGATGGTCGCGTCGCCGACGAAGTTGGTCGTGGGCGTGAAGATGAAGTTCGTCGTGGTCAACGAACTGATCGTGCCATTCGTCGGGTTGACGACAGTGATGCTCAACGTGCCGCCGTTCGGGTCGCTGTCGTTGCCGAGCGGCGCGATGGTGACGGGCACGTTGATGGCGGTCGAAACGGTGTCGTTCACGGCAACGGGCGGCGGATTCGTGACGGTGACGGTGACGAGGGCGGAGCTGGTGGCGCTGCCGTCGCTGATGGTGTAGCTGATGATGGCCGCGCCGTTGTTCGTGGGCGTGAAGGTGAGGTTCGTGCTGCCGGGGTTGATGACGACGATGCCGTTGGTGCTGGTGGCGGCGGTGATGGTGAGCGCGTCGCCGTCGGGGTCGCTGTCGTTGCCGAGCGGCGCGATGGTTTGGGCGACGCTGTTGGTGCCGCTCGCGGAATCATTGTTCGCCACGGGCGGGCGGTTGGTGACGGTGACGGTGATGAGCGCGGTGGCGCTGCCGCCGTAGATGTTGGTGATGGTGTAGCCGATGGTCGCGCTGCCGGTGAAGTTGGTGTTCGGCGTGAAGATGAAGTTCGTGCCGGTGAACGCGCTGATGGTGCCGTTCGTCGGGCTGACGCTCGCGATGGTGATGGCGCTGGGGTTGGGGTCGGTGTCATTGCCGAGCGGGGCGATGGTCACGGCGACGTTTTTCGGCGTGGAGGCGGAATCGTTGTTCGCCACGGGCAGGCCGCGGACGGTGACGGTGATGACGGCGTTGGAAGTGCCGCCGTTGCCGTCGCTGATGGTGTAGCCGATGGTCGCGGTGCCGATGAAGTTCGTGGCGGGCGTGAAGATGCAGTTGGTTGTGGTCAGCGAACTGATGGTGCCGTTCGTCGGGCTGACGCCGGTGATGGTGATGGGGTCGCCGTTCGGGTCGCTGTCGTTGCCGAGCGGCGCGATGGTGACGGGCACGTTCTGGAGTGTGTTGGTGGAATCGTTGACCGCGACGGGCGGCAGGTTCGTGACGGTGACAGTGATGGTGGCGGTGGAGCTGCCGCCGTGGCCGTCGCTGATGGTGTAGGTGATGGTGGTGACGCCGAGGTTGGTGGGCGTGAAGACGAGGTTGGTGCCGTTGCTGATGATGACGGTGCCGTTGGTGGTGAGGGCGTTGGTGATGACGAGGGTGTCGCCGTTGTAGTTGGTGTCGTTGAGCAGCGGGTTGAACGTGAGCGGGACGTTGCGCGGCGTGGAGTTGGTGTCGTTGACGGCGAGGGGCTGCGGGCGGTCGTAGAAGCTGTTGTTCGTGGTGGTCAGGCTGGCGGTGATGGTGAGGCCGATCTGGTTGTCGTTGGGCGGGAGGGAATCGCCGGTGCTGTAGTAGCCGTTCAAATCGGTCTCGCGGACGACGTAGTTGCCCATCGTGACGGCGGGGAAGGTATAGTTGCCGTTGGTATCAGAGGTGGCGCTGGCGACGACGGGTTCGCCGAGGTCGGCGAGGCCGTTGGTGTTCACGTCCTGGACGAGGTCGAGGTTGACGTTGGCGAGGCCGGTCTCGCCGGCGTTGTTGGTGCCGTTGCCGTTGGCGTCGTAATAGACGGTGCCGAGGATGTTGCCGTAGGTGACGGGCGCGGGCTGGTAGTCGAAGAAGTTGACGTTGGTGTTGGCGGCGCTGCTGACGAAGTTGGTGAGGTTGAGCGCGCGGCGGTTGTTGACGGGCGAGCTGCTGCTGTAACCGGCGGGGTCGGTCTCGACGACGACGTATTTGCCGAGCGCGAGGTTCAGGAGTTCGTAACGACCGTTCGCGTCGCTGGTGACGAGCTGGACGAGCGCGCCGTCGGCGGGATTGCCGTCGCCGTTCGGGTCGGTGTAGAGCGAGAGGGAAACGTCGGCGAGGCCGGCTTCGCCGAGGTCGAGCGTGCCGCTCTGGTTGGTGTCGTTGTAAACGTGGCCGGAGATGGTGGCGGCGGCGGTGATGAGATTGGTGTTGAGGCTCGAGGTGGGCGGGACGGGTTTGCCGTTGGCGTCCACGGCGTAATCCACGCTGGCGAGGTTTTGGGCGGGGTTGCCGGCGCCGACGACGAGCATGGTGAGGTCGTTGGTGAGGCTCGCGCCGACGGCGAGCGAGTTGGTGCCGACGAGGTTCGCCCAGAACAGGCTGCCGGCACCGCTGCCGTCGGGCGGGATGGTGGCGGAGTTGGTGACGTATGCGAGGTAGGCGGAGCTGAAGGTGTCTTCGAGCGGGAGGGTGGGGATGGCGGTATCGCCGGTGTTGCGGACGACGATGCGGAAGACGACGTTGCTGCTGATGCTGACGGGCGAGTTGGTGGGGCTGAGCAGCGTCTTGGTGACGGTGAGCGCGGGGCGGGTGTTGGTGAGGGTGACGGTGCCAAAGTTGGTGGTGGTGCCGGAATTGGCGGTGGCGCGGTTGGTGGCGGCACCGGAGTTGGTGGCGGTGAAGGTGACGGTGAGGTTGGTGAGTTCGCCGACGAGGAGCGAGCCAAGATTGTTCCAGGTCAGCGAAGTGGCGGTGGTGCTGCTGGGCGCGAGGCTGGCGGAGACGAAGGTGAAGCGCGCGGCGGTGAACGTGTCGGTGAGCTGGATGTTCGTCAGCGTGGTGCTGCCGGTGTTGGCGATCTGGAGGTTGAATTGGACGGTGTCGCCGACGAGGGCCTGGCCGTTGGCGGGGGTGATGAGGGATTTGGTGACGCCGATGCCGGGCGTGCCGGGCGGCGGCACGATGGTGGTGGTGGCGGTGGTCACGTCGCCGGGGTCGTTCGGGTCGGTGTAGGTGAGAGTAAGAATGGCACCGACGGGGGCGTAGAGCTGGTTGGTGTTGGCGAGAGCGGCGATGTTGGTGCTGGTGACGAGCGAGCAGTAGCTGAACACGCCTGTGTTGGTGCCGGTCTCGGTGAGGGTGACGGTCTGGGAATCGCCGCCGGGGTTGCTGGTGACGATGGCGGTGACGGTCTCGACGGCGGCGTTGGTGAGGTTTTGGTCGAGGTCGGTGACGGTGAGGCAGACGGTGGCGTTGGCCGGATAATTGTTGCTGGCGAAACTGCCGGAGCTGGGCGTGCCGAGGTCGAGCACGATGAGCGTGAGGCTGGTGGCGGCGGTGGCGGTGATGCCTTCGGTGCCCTCGTTGGCGGTGGCGGCAATGCTGTAGCCGCCGGAGGTGCTGGAGGTGCTCCAGACGTATTCGTAGGTCGCGTTGGTGGAGGTCGTGGCAACGGGGACGGTGTTGGTGACGGTGACGTTCGCCGCAGGGCTGGGCGCGGTGATGGCAAATTTCACGCTGGAAATGTCGCTGTTGCCGAACGGGTCGGTGACGACGGCGCGGACGTAGAGCGTGCTGCCAACGACGGGCGTGGTGACGAGGCTGCCGCCGGGATAGGGCGCATCGTAAACCGCAAACGAACTGATGCCGATGACGGTGCCGGTGGGCAGGATGATTTTGGACGGCTTGTTGGTGACATCGTAATCCACGTGGAAGGCGGTGCTGGGAACGCCGTTGGAAATGTCGTAGGTGATGAGCTGGCCGGCGGGGATGGTGAGGTTGCTGGTCAGCGTCCCCTGCCAGACGAGGGTGCTGTTCGTGGAATTATATGTGGGGTTGGCGATGACGAGGATGTTCGTCGTGCCGTAGCGCAGCGTGGCGGTGACGGCGGGCGTGGCGGACAGGGAGCCGTTGGTCAGCGTGATGTAGTTGGTGATGGCGATGGTGCTGTTGGAAGAGATGATGAAGCTGGTGGCGAACGCAGGCGTCTGCGCGAACGAAGTCAGGTTCGTGGCCGGGCCGCCTGCGCCACCGCCGGCGGCGGGCTTGATGGAGACGGCACCGACGGCAAACTGCTGGCCTTCGACCGGCGACCAATTCCAAATGTTGGTCACCAATGCCGCCCCGGCTTTCGTGCTGCTGGCGCCTTCCAGGAAAGTGGATTGGTTGGTCGTCCAGAGAATGGTCTGGCCGGCGCCGGCGGAGAGCGTCAGCCCGGCCGTCGTTTCGCCGTCAACCGCGATGGTGTCATAGACCAGCTCGCCCACGGCGGAAGGGATGTTGGTGAGGCCGCCGCTGTTGAATCCGGTGGAGCCGTTCGCGGCACCGAACGAAGTGTAGGCGCCCAATGAATTGGTCTGGTTCACGCCGGTGAAAGTGGTGGCCCCGGCATAGACCGGCCGCGCGGCGGCAAGGGTGACCACCACGTTCGCGGCACCGGAAGGCGGATTGGTCATCACATAGATGGAGCTGCGGATGCGGGGAGTGGCCTGATCCGTGATGGTGCCGAGGGCGGTCAAAGCGGTGCCGCCGTAGGTCACGCTGGAGATGGTGGTCGCATCATTCCCGGTGCTGGTGGTGGAGCCGGTCGCCACCCCGACCAGCAGCAGCCGGTTCGCGCCGGCACCGGTGGCATGCGACCAGGTGATGCTGCTGGCGGAAGCGGAATTGGTCTTGGAAGTGGCGTCCACCGTGACCACGCCGCTGCCGCCGCCGCCGCTGCCGATGTCAATGCTGCTGGCGAGCGAGCCATCGCCAGTTGCGACGGGGTCAACGCGGTCGAGCGACTGGCCGGGGCTGCTCAAGTAAAGAACCTTGCCGTTGGCGGGCGTCTGGATGGTGGCGGAGGCGTTGCAGGTGTCGCCAAAGAGGGCGTCCACGTTGGTGACGGTGAGGGTGTCGCCGGCGGCGATGTAGAGCGTGCCGTCCTGCTGGGAAAGGCCGGCGGAGAGCGAGGTGGGCAGCGCGCCGGTGTTGCGGAAGATGCCGGTGTTGGTGCCGGTTTCCGTGAGCGTGATGGTTTCGAGGTCGTTGCGGGCGTTATTGCGGACGACGACGGTGGTGGTCTGGATGGTGTTGGTGGAAGTGTTGACGTCATTGTCGGTGACGGTGACGTAGACATTCGCGCCGCCAGCGTAGGAGGTCTGGGCCGCGCCGCCGGAGCCGGTGAAGTTGATGGCGCACTGGTTGGTGCCGCCGGGCGGCAGCGGGGCGATGGTGGTCTGGGCGACGAGCGTGGTGCCGCCGACGTTGACGGAGTTGCTGACGACGCCGGCGCTGTTGACGCGGTAGCGGTATTTGAAAGTGCTGTTGCCGTTGCGCAGGATGACGGGGATGGTGTAGCCGGATTCGTCCAGCGGGAAACGAGTGGTGCCGATGAGGTCGTCAGCGAGCGCGTTGCCGTCGAGGGTGGTGGTGTTGGTGACGTAGGTCAGGTTGGTGGAAGGCGCGTCGATGACGACGGTGTTGCCCAACGGCAGAAGGCCTTTGTTGTCGAGGCTGACGGTGTATTCGATGACGTCGTTGGTGCTCAAGCCGGTGGGCGCAACATCGGTGTAGAGGGTCAGGGTTTTCGTCAGGGTCGGCACGGGGAACGGGATGACGACGGTGCCGGCGTCAATGTAGGGGTTGCCGGGCGCGGCGGTGCCGGGGTCTTGTCCCCAGGCGGCGCTGATGAGGGTGCCGTCCACGGTGAACAGCCGCATGGCGGTCTGGTCTTTGTCCGGGTCGAAAATCTTTTTGGATTCGAGCGCGGCGACGGTGTAGTTGGTGTCGTATTTGAGACCGTTGGTGGTGTAGGGACCGTTGTGGTCGCCATTGTAATCCACAAAAACGGTGGTGTTGGCCACGGGCGTGACCCAGACGGGGCTGCCGTTGACGGTGCCGTCGGAGCTGCCCGGCCCCCAGCCGACGCTGGCTTCGGTCGTCAATGCGTCGGCGGGAAGCAAAGTGAAACCCCAGTTGTAGGCGGTGTCAGCGGTGTTGTTGGCGGAAACGGTGGAGAGCGCGTAGAAATGCGCCCCGCCGGTGCTGGTGAAGCTGGCGCCGGAGCCGATGGGCATCTGGTATTGGAACACGCCGTTGCTGGCGGGAACGGAAAAGCTCCCGCTGCCGACGCGGGTGTTGTAGCTGATGGTGATGGCGTTGGTGTTGGGGTTGTAGAGGTAAACGTAGGTGGGTTGGGAGCCGCTCGCCGCCGAACAGACGGGGGTGTAGTAGCTCGCGCTCCATTGCTCGACGGGATAGAGCGTGAACCAATCCGCCGCGTAACTGCCGGCAACGTGACCGATCATCAAATCCGCCTGCACAATCTTGGAAGCCGCCACGCTGGCGCCTTTTTTGATGCCGCCGTTGACGAGGTAGGATTCGCCGCGGTTCAGGGTGATGCTGAACGGCGCGTTCGTGCCGGTCGCGCCGTCGGTGTCAATCGTGACCACGGTTCCATCCTGCGCGGCCATCACGAACAGGCCGACGTATTGGAACAGTTTGTTGGTCAGGTCCTGCCCCACCGGGCTGATGTAGCTCATGCCGTAATCCAAGGTGGACAGAACGCTGACCGCCCCGGCGAACACCGAGCCCGGCGTGACCGGCCAGCCGGCCCGCGTGATGGCCAAAGCCTTGTTCGCCGCCACCCGGTCGCGGGCATCGTAAAGCAGCACGGAGGGATTGCGCGGCAGCGTCACGTTGTTGGTCAGCGTGATGACCGTGCCGGCGGTCAGGCCCGCCGGATCGTGGGCAAAGCCGGGCGGGACACCGTTGGCGTCGTTGCCGTCGCCCCAAACCAGCGTGGAAGATTGCGCCGGGCTGGCGAGATTGATTTCATAACCGTCTTCCCATTGGTCGTAGTAGATTTGCGTTCCGTTCCCGGTGACGACGATGGCGTAAATCGAAGCCTGGGTGGAACTGATGCCCGTCTGAATAGCCGATTCTGCCTGATAAACCTGCGCTTCCGGCATCGGCAGATAGAATTCCTGCACCAGCGTCACCGCCGAAAGAGCCATCGCCCCCAGTGTCAGAAAAGAAAAAAACAGCGCCAGCAGTTGGAAGCGGCGGGCTTGGCCGGCAAAGGGTTGCCCACCTAAAACAGCACCCCGCTGTCCATAATTTGCGCCCACCAAGATATTTTTTTGGCCTATGTTTATGTTCATTTTGCAACTCCTTATCCACCCTAATCCGACTCTGACCAGGCGGAATAAATACTAAACTGCTGCGGGCAATCCGTTGCCAACCACCCGACGGAACAACCGTCGAGTGCAACCAAGATTGTGTGCGGGAGGGGACGACACAAATCATGACAAACCGGCCTTTGAAATCCGACTTGTAATGGGCGTGATTACTAGCCAAACACGCTTAAAATTGCAATAAGTATTTTCCCTTGTTTGCCCTGCCAAACCGCCAGCCGATGGGAAATCCTTTTCTTCGCCAATCCGCCGCCGTATTTTCGCGCCCATGAAAGCAGTCATCCTCGCCGCCGGCAAAGGCACGCGCATGAAGGAACTCACCAACGACGTTCCCAAACCCATGCTCCGCGTGCAGGGCAAACCCATCCTCGAACACATCATCGAGGGACTCAAAACCACCGGCGTCCGCGAATTTTTCATCGTCACCGGCTACCGTGCCGAGGTGGTGGAAGATTATTTCGGCGACGGCTCGAAGTTCGGCGTGCAGGTCAGCTACGGGCGGCAGATCGTGCAGGACGGCACCGGCAAAGCGCCCGAACTCGCAAAGGATTTCGTCGGCGACTCCTCCTTCATCCTCACCTACGGCGACATCCTCGTGAAACCGGAGACGTATCAGCAGATGCTCGCGCGCTACGGCGATGGAAAATTCTCCGGCCTCGTCACCGTCACCGGCAGCGAGGACGTGACCAAGGGCGGCCTGTTCTTCTTCGATGAAAACTTCTGCCTGAACCATCTCGTCGAGAAGCCCAACGCCGCGCAGCTCGCCGAATTGCGCCAGCAGGGCCTACTGGCGAATACGAACTCACCGACGCCCTCCTCGCCATGCTCAAAGCCGGCCACAAGATCGCCGGCATGCAAATCGCCGGCCGCTGGGTGGACGTGCGCGACCCGGAAGTGCTGGCCAGTTTGGAAAGAGAAAGTTAAGCCACAAACTTTGGCGCAAACACCGGCCCGAAACCGTGTTTGCGCAGCAGCTCAATGAACTTCGCGATGCCGCGTTTCTCGTCGCTGCCGAGGTGAAAGTGGATGTGCCAGCCGAGGTAATCCTTGCGGAATTCCTCCGTGTGTTCCGGGCGGCTGGCGATGATGTGCTCCAGCGTGTCCAAGCCGAAATCCTTCGCCTCCGTCAACCGCCGGCGCAACTCCCGATTCTCCACTCCGCGCCGCAATGCCCACGCCGCGAACACAAACGGCAACCCCGTCAACTCCTGCCACGCCGCGCCCAGATCAAAAATCTCATGGTCGTGCGGCGACAGCGCAAAATCCAGCGCCGGGTCGCCGATGAGCAGCACAAAATCCTTCTCCTTCGCCGCCGCGTAACTTTCCAGCGGCTTGAACTCCGGTTTCAGTCCCCGCTCCGCCAACAGCACCTTCAGCAGCAGCACGCTCGTGAGCGAAGCTGGGTCGCAGAAAACCTCCCTCACCTGCGCCAGCGGCCGACGATGCGCCAGAAACACGCTCCGCACCTCGCCCAGCGAAGCCACCGCCACGCCGTCGAGAATATCGTAACGGTCGTTCAGCAACGGCTCGACGATGCTCACCAGCGCTGCGTCCAATTCATCGCGCCGCAACATCTCCGCCAGCTTCACCGGCGTGGCGTAAACCACCTGCTCCTCGATGCCGCGCGTGAGCGGCACGGCGTTCAGCGCCTTCACCGACCCTACGCGGAAGCCGCCCAACGACTGCTCCAAGCCGAACTCGCGCTCGCGGTTCACCGTCCGCCGGTCGCGTTCCGCGCGCTTGGCCAACTGTTCCGCCGACTCCGGCTCGGCCATGCGCAATCTTGAAAAATTTTCCGCCATGCGCGCCGACTTTAACCCAAAGCCCGCGCGGGCGCAAAGCCGGTTCACAACATTCAAACATTGAAGTCGCCGCCGCCGTCGGCTAGTTTGACCCGGTTATGACGTTGACTGAAAAAATCCTCGCCCGCGCCGCCGGCAAAGCTGCCGTGCAGGCCGGCGACAACATCTGGGTGAACGCGGACGTGCTCATGACGCACGATGTCTGCGGGCCGGGGACGATTGGCGTCTTCAAGCGCGAATTCGGCAAGACCGCGAAGGTCTGGGACAAAAACCGGATCGTCATCATCCCCGACCACTACATTTTCACCGCCGACTCCAAGTCCAATCGCAATGTGGACATCCTCCGCGATTTCGCGAAGGAGCAGGGCCTGCCGTATTTTTATGACGTGATTGACAACCCGAACGGGCATTGGGTTTTCGACGCCGCCAAGGGCAACATGAAGCGGCAATACGGCTCGAACTACGCGGGCGTCTGCCACACGGCGTTGCCGCAGAAGGGCCACACGCGTCCCGGCGAAATCCTGTTCGGCACGGACTCGCACACCTGCATGGCGGGCGCGTTCAACCAGTTCGCCACCGGCATCGGCAACACGGACGCGGGCTTCGTGATGGGCACGGGCAAGCTGCTCATCAAGGTGCCGGAGACAATGCGTTTCCGGCTCGAAGGCAAGTTGCAGCCCGGCGTGATGGCGAAGGACATCATCCTGCATTGCATCGGCGAAATTGGCTTCGACGGCGCGACGTATCGCGCGATGCAGTTCGACGGCCCGGGCGCGGCGAGCCTTTCCATTGACGACCGCATGACGGTGGCGAACATGGCCATCGAGGCGGGCGGCAAGAACGGCATCTTTGAATTCGACGCGCGCACGGCGGAATACGTGGATGCGCGGGTGAAGCTGAACGGCACGAAGTCCAGCTACCAACCCGTCGAGCCGGACAAGATTCAAAAATTCGTTTACGAACTCGTCGTGAACCTCGACCAGCTCGAACCGACCGTCGCGTGCCATCCCGACCCCGGCCAACGCAAGAAGGCCAAGGAGATGTCCAACGTGAAGCTGGACCGCGCTTACGTCGGCTCCTGCACCGGCGGCAAGACGAGCGATTTCGTGGCGTTCGCGCAGGTGTTGCGCGGCAAGAAGGTGGTCATTGACACGTTCGGCGTGCCTGCGACGCCTGAGATCGTGCATGACCTGCAATCCACGCGTTGGGGCGACAAGACCATCTGGCAGATTCTCGTGGACGCCGGCGTGCAGATGACGGAGAACGCCGGGTGCGCCGCCTGCCTCGGCGGCCCGGTGGACACGTTTGGCCGCATCAACAAATCCGGCATCAAATGCATCAGCGCGACGAACCGGAATTTCCCCGGCCGCATGGGCGACAAGGAAAGCCAAGTGTTCCTCGCCTCGCCCGCGACGGTGGCGGCGAGCGCGCTCACGGGCAAGGTGACCGACCCGCGCGAATACTTGAGCTAAATCGAATCTGAAAACAGAAAACCCGGAACGGCTCGCGCTGTTCCGGGTTTTTGATTTTGAAACTGGTTGATTATTCCGGCTTGGCTTCGGATTTCTTTTCCGGTTTGTGGTCGCCCTTCGGGCCGCCGGGACGATGGGCGGCTTCCAGTTTCTGCAGCTTCTCAATCTGTTCGGGGGTCAGGAATTCCTTGATCTTGGCTTTGCGCTCATCGCTGAGGGCCTTCATTTTGGCCATCTTGTCCTCTTTGGAGAGCGAGGCGTCATCGCCAATGGCTTTGTATTTCGGGCCGAATTCCTTCATGACCTCGGCCATCTTGGCCTTCTGCTCTTCGTTCAAGCCGAGTTCTTCGGCCATCTTCGCGCCGCGTTCCTTCATGTCGCCGTGGGCCTTGCCGTGGGGCTTGGCTTCGGGCTTGTCTTCCGCCTTGACGAACGTGCCGAAAGCGACCAAGCCGCCCAGCGCGATTACTGCAATGAGACTGGTTCTGTTGAATTTCATATGTCCTTGATTGGTTGATTGTTTTGCCGGACTTTTGGCCCGGCTGGTTATGCTTACAAGAAGTTAGACGCATAACGTGCCTATTCGTTACAAACTATTTTTCTTTGTTGCTGCCGGCGGCCTCGCGAATTCCAGACGTGACTTTGCGGGCGGTTTGTGGAAAATCACCGCCGCCATGAAACAAATCATTCTTTGCGCCTTGGGCCTTTCGCTAGGCTTGAGTGTCGCCATTGCCGACGAAGCGAAAAAAACCGAACCCACCAAACCGGAAACCAAAGCCGAAACCAAACAGGAAAAATCCACCGTGAACACCAACGAAGTTGCCGTCATCAAAACCAGCGAGGGCGAAATGGTCCTCGAATTCTATCCCGACGTCGCGCCCGGCCACGTCGAAAACTTCAAGAAACTTGCGAACAAAGGCTTTTACGACGGCACCTGTTTCCATCGCGTCATCAAAGGCTTCATGATCCAGGGCGGCGACCCGCTCACCAAAGACCCCGCGATGGCCGACCGCTGGGGCACAGGTGACCCCGGCTACAAAATCAAAGCCGAATTCAACAGCAAGCCCCACCTCCGCGGCACGCTCTCGATGGCGCGCTCCAACGACCCCAACTCCGCCGGCTCGCAATTCTTCATCTGCCACGGCGACCCGCGCTTCCTCGACAACCAATACACCGTCTTCGGCAAGCTCATCAAAGGCGACGACGTGCTGGAAAAAATCGCCACCACGCAAATCCAGCCCGGCGACCGCCCCGTCAAGCGCATGAACGTCGAGAGCATCAAGATTGTTCCCGCCGATTCTGTGAAGTAACCCGCCACTTTCGCGACGCGGATGAGGCCAACACCTCATCCGCGTTTTTGTTTTGATGAACGCCAACCCCGACCAACTCGCCGCCGCGCTGGTGGCGCTCGGTTGTCCGCCGGAGAAATCCGCCGCGATGGCCGCACAGCTCGACAAGCGCGCCCGCCAGCTTGCGGAGCAAAAAGGCCGCAGCCACGAGGAGGCGCTGGCGCACCTGCTCACGCTCATGAAACAAGGTTGGGCGGCGACGGGGAAATGAGGAAGGCAGAAGGATGAATGAAGAATGATCGGGCGCGTGCAATTCTTCTGGATTCTGGATTCTGGATTCTGGATTCTCCCCCTGTGATTCAGCCTTGGAAAACAATCAGCTCCCGACTGCTCGGCGATTTCCGTATCTTCACCATCCGCGCAGACGTGAAAGTCTCCCCGCGCACCGGCAAGGAGCATGATTTCTTCATCCTCGACAGCGTGGACTGGGTGAACGTCATCGCCATCACCCCGCAAAACGAACTGGTGATGGTGGAGCAGTTTCGTCACGGCACAAACATGGTGGAGCTCGAAATCCCCGGCGGCATGATGGATAAAGGCGAGCGCGACCCCGTGGCGACGGGCGTGCGCGAGTTGCGCGAGGAGACCGGCTACGAAGGCGGACGGGCGCGGCTACTGGGAAAAGTTTCCGCCAACCCGGCCATGATGAGCAACTACGTCCACACCATCCTCGTGGAAAATTGCCAGCTGCAGCACGCGGTGGAGTTCGACCATGGCGAGGACATCATCACGCGCCTCGTCCCGGTGGCGGAGATTCCGCAGCTTGTGGCCGACGGAAAAATCCAACATCCGCTGGTGGTGGTGGCACTGAACTACTTCGAGCTTTTTCAGCGCGGGCTGATGAAGCGCTGAACCTGCATCAGCCGCGTCGGACAGCTTCCTTTTTATCTTCCAGTTCAACCTGAAGTTTCCGGCGGTCGGTAGCGAGTTGCTGCTGCAACTGCTCCACTTTTTCGAAATCACCGGCGGCACCGGCCCTGGCGATTTCGTCGCGTAACGCAATCTCACGCGCGGCAATGCCGGCTTTGCATTTCGTTTCCAGATTGGCGATTTCCTGTTTCTGCGCGGCGGTCAGCTTGACGGCGGGCGCGGTTTTGTTCAGCCGTTCCATCGCGAGTTCGTAGGATGATTTCATTTTGCGTTTTGGATTTTGGCTTTTTGCGCGTCTTCGCGCCAGCCGGCAACCTTGGCCTGAAAGCCGTGATGTTCCGCCCGCCCGATGTCGCCGGCCTTCATGTAGAAAATCGAAAGGTTCGTGTGCGCCAACTGCGCCAGCGGCTGAAGCTTCTCGGCCTTGTGCCCCTCGGCGATGGCGGCGGCCAAATCTCCCTTGCGATAATGGCTCATGCCGAGCGCGAGCTGCGCGTCAAAATGCGCGGGATCGACAGCGAGCACGGCGCGAAGGCCGGCGATGACCGCATCGTGGTCGTCCCGGCTGAAGGCGAGCATCGCGTCATCGAATTGCTGCTGCAAAGTCACGCGAGGAGCGTGTTGCGCGGCGCGGGCGGCGTCAAGTATGCTCATCGGACAAAATGAATCTGCCCATCAAAATAATTTCCACGGATTTCGACGGCACAATTTTCGCCGAGTTTGAAAACCCGCCCATTTCCCCCCGATTTGTCACGCTCATCCGCCGGTTGCAGGCGCAGGGCGTGAAGTGGGTCATCAACACCGGTCGCGACATGTCGGGCCTCATGGAAGCGCTGGCGCGGTCGCAGGTTTCCATCCAACCGGACGCGCTGGTGCTGGTGGAACGCGAAATCCACTTCCACCACGACTCGCGTTATGTCGGCCACGACGAATGGAACCACGGCTGCACCGCCGCGCACGAGGAATTGTTCGCCCGCATCCACCCCGATTTACCGCGCCTGCGCAAATGGATCGCCGACCGCTACGATGCGACGGTTTACGAGGACGACTATTCGCCTTTCTGCCTGCTCGCGCGCCACACCCGCGACGCCGAAGCCATCCACAATTATCTGGACGAGTATTGCCGCACCGTGCCCAACCTGCACGTCGTGCGGAATGACGTCTACGCCCGCCTCGCGCACAACGGCTATGACAAGGGAAAAGGCCTCGCCGAAATCGCCCGGCGCTGGCGCATCAGCCGCGAACACATTCTCGTCGCCGGCGATCACCTCAACGACCTGCCGATGCTGACCCGCGACCACGCGCACAGCCTCGTCACCAACGACAACGCCGTCGAGCCGGTCAAAACCACCATCCGGCAGCAAAACGGGTTCGTCAGCCAGCTTTCCCACGCCAACGGCGTGGCCGACGGAATAGAGAACTATCTTTTTGGCAAACAGTGAGATAAAAAACAATTTTGCCGGCGAGTTGAGCTGATGTTATGAAAACAAAACCGGCTGAATTCACAGCTCTTATCTTGTCTGACATCAATTAAAGCATTGCTTCTAGTATTATCTTGCGTTCGTTTTTGGATAAGAATTTGACATCGTAAGTGCCGGTGTTTAGGTTCATGCTGCAATGGTTCCGCCAGCGAAAAAAACTTCCTGACGCCACCCGCTTGCATCAACGCAACGCAATTGAATCTGATCTCATGAGCGACACAACTTCGATCGTCAGCCGGGCCGGCAGCGCCGCTGCCTCCCCAAAAATCTCCCAAATTTCCGAGACCGTGATCCGCATCGCGGGCAATTCGCAGGACGGCATCCAGGCCATCGGCGGATTCCTCGCGCGCCTCGCCGGCCGCAGCGAGCAGGAAGTCATGACCTTCATGACGATTCCCTCCACAATCTCCGGCGGGCCGTCCATCTTCCAGGTCCGCATCGGCAGCGGCGAAGTCTTGAGCGCCGGCGACGAAGCCGATGTGCTGCTCGCCTTCTACCAGCACAGCTACGAGGGCCACATCAATTCACTCAAGAAGGGCGGCATCGTCCTCTACGATTCCGACCACGTCACCGAAATCAAACCGGAGTGGCAGAAAATCTACCGGCACGTCGGCATCCCCATTTCCAGCCTCACCGTCGAAGCCATCGGCGGCACCGCGAAGGACAAGGGCAAAAACATCTACGCCCTCGGCCTCATCGCCAAGATGTTCGACCTGAACGTGCCGAAAATCGAGAAGCTCATCGGCGAACGCTTCACCGGCAAAGACCCCAGCATCCTCAACAACGCCCTCGCCGCCTTCCACGCCGGCTACAGCCACGCCTTGGGCGGCGTGATTGAAACCTTCAAGTTCGCCGACGCGCAAAAGAAAGACGGCACGCAGATCGTCATGAACGGCAACGAAGCCATCGCCTTCGGCCTCATCGCCGCCGGCGTGCGCTTCGGCGCGGCCTATCCCATCACCCCGTGGTCGGACATCATGGAAATCCTCCGCCGCGAACTTCCGAAATACGGCGGCTCCTTCATCCAGACCGAGGATGAAATCGCCGCCATCTCCATGGCCATCGGCGGCAGCTACGGCGGCCGCGTGGCGGTGACCGGTTCGAGCGGCCCGGGAATTTCGCTCAAGATCGAGGCGCTCGGCTGGGCCGTCATGGCCGAAATGCCGCTCGTCGTCATTGACATCCAGCGCGGCGGCCCGTCCACCGGCATGCCCACCAACGTCGAGCAATCCGATCTCAACATCGCCGTCTTCGGCGGCCACGGCGATTCGCCCCGCGTCGTCATCGCGCCCGCCAGCGTGGAAGATTGTTTCTACACCGCCATCGAAGCCGTCAACATTGCCCGCCAATACAGCGTGCCCGTCATCGTCGTCAGCGACCAGGCCATCGCCACGCGCATCGAGGCGTTCGTCGAGCCGGACTTGCAGAAAGTCTGCCAGGACATCACGCCCGACCTCTCGCCCATCGCCGACCACAAGCCCTACGATTTGTCCGCGCCCAACGGCATCACGCACCACGTCAAGCCCGGCACGCGCATCATGAGCGGCAAATATCCCATCGCCACCGGTCTCGAACATGACGAGATGGGCCACCCGACCGGCTCGCCGAAAATGCACCAGTTGATGATCGACAAGCGCCGCAAGAAATTGCAGGCGCTCGCCGCCACGCTGCCCACGCCGAAGATTTACGGCCCGAGCGAAGGCAACGTCCTCCTCGTCGGCTGGGGCTCGACCCAAGGCCCGATCAAGGAAGCCGTGGACCGCGCCCGCGCCGCCGGTGACAGCGTTTCCTCCCTGCACATCAAGCATCTCAACCCGCTGCCGCCCGGCCTCGAAAACATTTTCTCCGGCTTCAACCACGTCCTCGTCGTCGAGATGAACGACGAAGGCCTCTACGGTTTCGGCCAGCTCGGCACGCTGCTGCGCGCCCGGTATTGCGACCCGAAAATCCGCGGCCTGAACAAGTGCGACGGCCTCACCTTCAAGGTCAAAGAAATCCTCGACCGCGTCAAAACCAGCATCGCCGCCGCCCGCAAAGCCTGATTTTCAACTCTCCTACTTATGAGCAACATCGTCGTCGAAACTCCCGTCCGTTCCGTAGTCGTGCCCACGCTTGCGCAGTCGCAGGCCGAGGAACGCAAGGGCCTCATCAAAAAAGAAGTCGCCGCCGACCACCCGACGTGGTGTCCCGGCTGCGGCGATTTTTCCGTGCTCGCGTTGTATTTCAAGCTGATTGAGAAGCGCAAAATCTGGCACGAAAAGATCACCACCGTCGCCGGCATCGGCTGCTCCAGCCGCTTCCCGTACTACATGAACACGTACGGGTTCCACACCATCCACGGTCGCGCCCCGACCTTTGCCACCGGGCTGAAGCTCGCCCGGCCGGAACTCATGGTGTGGGTCGTCACCGGCGACGGCGACGGCCTGTCGATCGGCGGGCGGCGACGGCGACGCGTTCTCCATCGGAGGCAACCATTTCAACCACACCGCCCGCAAGAATGTCAAACTGACCTACTGCGTCATGGACAACTGGGTCTACGGCCTCACCAAGAAACAGACCTCGCCCACCTCGCCGCTCGGCTTCAAGAGCAAGACCGACCCATGGGGCGCGGTGGATTACCCCATCAACCCCACCAAGCAGGCCATCGCCGCCGGGGCCACGTTTGTCGCGCGCACCACGCACAGCAACCCGAATCACGTTTTGCAGATGATGGAAGCCGCGATGGACCACAACGGTTTCAGCTTCATCCATTGCCTGAGCGAATGCGTGGAATTCTACGAAGGCGCGTTCGACGCCAGCAACCCGCGCAAGGGCGGCGTGTTCAACGAAATCCCCAAGGATCACGACGTGACCGACGAAGTCGCCGCGTTCAAGCTCGCCGGCGAGGATTTCCCCGGCCGCTTCGGCATCTTCTACAAGACCACCAAGCCGAGCAAAAACGAGAAGGAAATCGGCATCCAGAAGGCCGCGCAGGAAAAAGTCAAAGGCCTCCAGGACTGGCAGATTCTCGGCAAGACTTTCGAGCGGATGCGGTAACCCGCGTGCTACAGGCCAAACAAACCCCGGCGCAAGCCGGGGTTTTTTGTTTCCAAACATCAAGAATTACGAAATAACACTCGCATGAAAAGAAGACAACAACAGCTAAACATCGCGCAGATAGTATTGTTGTTAATTGGCTGTGCCATGTTTCTGCTTTCGTCAGGGAAAATCCCGGCAAGCCTCGGCTGGCCATTCCCTTGGTATTTCAGTGTGGTTTTCTTTTTCGGTGCATTGGCCTGCGGATTTTATGCGTCCAAATCAATCGATGAAGCGGAACGACAGCGGGCTCGCGCTCACATGGCTGGCCGCCCAGCTTTGAGTGATTCGGAATTTGGCAAACAACACTTTCCACCTGACCGCTCAGAAGTTGCAGCCAAGCTGCGCCAAATTCTTCGTCACCACATCTCAGTTGATCTTTCTCAAATGCACCCTGACGACCGCTTCATTGAAGATTTGCGTATGGATGCTTTGGATTCGTTATCCACAGTGGAATATGTCATCGAAATTGAAGAAAAGTTTAGCATCAAGATTCCAAACGAGGCGGCAGAAAAGATGGCGACGTTTCAAAGCGTCGTTGATTATGTCGCTGAAGCTGTGAAGACCAAAGCAAACTAAAGTCATGGCCCACATCCACGAAAAAATTGATTTCACCGTCGCCATCTTCGTCGTGGCCGACGGCAAGATTCTGCTCATCCACCACCGCAAGCTCGACAAATGGCTGCCGCTCGGCGGCCACATCGAGCTCGACGAAGACCCGGAACAGGCCGCGCTCCGCGAAGCCAAGGAAGAAAGCGGACTCGACGTGGAACTGCTCGGCGAGCGCCCGCCCACGACCGAGCCCGGCACGCGCGCGCTCATCGCGCCGCGTTTTCTCGACATCCACCGCATCAGCGCCACGCACGAACACATCGGCATGATCTACTGGGCACGACCCAAAGGCGGCGCGACCACGCTCGCCGTGGAGGAGCATCACGACATCCGCTGGTGCCGCGCGGCGGAACTAGATTCACTGCAACCTGCAATGTCTGACGCCGTGAAGTGGTATTGCCGGCAGGCGCTGGCGGAAATCGGCCGGGCCTAGCGCGGCCCCTCCCCGCTTCGCCCGAGCCGGGTTCCATTAATTTGACAATTCCTGATGATATTTTGATAAGATTGCCAGTTTTCAAGTTTCCAACTTGATTCTTACGCCAATCGTTGGGATTGATGAAGCCGTTGTAATTTTATGACCGAACTCATCGCATTGCTCGGCGCGGAGCGGGTGCTGACGCAGCCGGAAGATCTGATTCCCTACTCGTTCGACGGCACGGCGGCGCTGAAGCAGCGCCCGCGCTGCGTGGTGTTTCCCAAAACGGCGGCGGAAGTTGCCGCCGTGCTGCGCATCGCCAAGGCGAACCGCCTGCCCGTGGTGACGCGCGGTTCGGGCACGGGCCTGAGCGGCGGCAGCGTGCCGGTGAACGACGGCATCGTCCTGTGCCTCGTCCAGATGGATCGCGTGCTGGCGCTCGACGAAAAGAACCTCACCGTCCTCGTCGAGCCGGGCGTGCTCACGCTGAAGATCAGCGACCTCGCCGCCGCCGCCGGCCTGCTGTATCCGCCCGACCCCAGCTCGATGAAAATCTCCACCATCGGCGGCAACGTCGCCGAGAACTCCGGCGGGCTGCGTGGCTTGAAATACGGCGTCACCCGCGACTACGTGATGGGGCTGGAAGTCGTTTTGCCCGACGGCCAGATCGTCTGGCTCGGCAGCCGGTGCGTGAAGGACGTGGCCGGCTACTCGATGAAGGACGTGTTCATCGGCTCGGAAGGCACGCTCGGCGTCATCACCAAAATCCTCCTCAAGCTCGTGCCCAAGCCGCAGGCGAAGAAAACCTTGCTCGCCACGTTCAACCGCATGGACGAAGCGGCGGAAACCGTCTCGGCCATCATCGCGGCGAAAATCATCCCCTGCACGCTGGAGTTTCTGGACAAAATCACCATCAAATGCGTCGAGGACTTCGCGCACATCGGCCTGCCGCTGGACGCGGAGGCCTTGTTGCTGATGGAGACGGACGGCCACCCTGCCGTCATCGCGGACGAGGCCCGCCGCATGGAACAGATTGCCCGCGAACACGGCGCCGCGACCGTCACGCTCGCGCAGTCGGCGGATGAAGCCGCCAAGCTGGCGACCGCCCGGCGCTCGGCGTTCTCGGCGCTGGCGCGGGTCGCGCCCACGACGATTCTGGAGGACGCCACCGTGCCGCGCAGCGAGCTGGCGAACATGATCCGCTTCATCCAGGAAGTCGGCGCGCGCCACCGGCTGCGCATCGGCACGTTCGGGCACATGGGCGACGGGAACTTGCATCCCACTTTTCTCACCGATGAACGCAATGTTGCGGAAATGGA
>JAPLTZ010000024.1 GCA_026397895.1 Verrucomicrobiota bacterium
CGCCGCCGGGCGGGCTGCCGCGTTGAATTGCCCGGCTTGATTTATTCCCGTTTCGTCTTACCCTGACCCGCTCGATTTGGTTCGATTTGATTATGCAACTGAACAACGAAGAAATCCGCCGTTACTCGCGCCACCTGATCCTGCCGGAAGTCGGCCTGGCCGGGCAGAAGAAAATCAAAGCCACCAGCGTCCTGTGCATCGGCGCGGGCGGGCTGGGGTCGCCCATCACGATGTATCTCGCCGCCGCCGGCATCGGCAAAATCGGCATCGTGGATTTCGACACGGTGGATTATTCCAACCTGCAACGCCAGATTCTCCACACGGACGCCGACGTGGGCCGGCCCAAGGCGATCTCGGCCAAGGAAACCATCGCGGGCATCAATCCGCACTGCGAGGTCGTCATCCACAACACCCGCATCACCGCCGAAAACGCGCTCGACCTCATCCGCCCCTACGACATCGTGGTGGACGGCACGGATAATTTCCCCACGCGCTACCTCACCAACGACGCCTGTGTGCTGCTCAAGAAGCCGAACGTCTATGGCTCGATCTTCCGCTTCGAGGGGCAGGCGAGCGTGTTCGCGCCGCATCTGGGCGGGCCGTGCTACCGCTGTCTGTATCCCGAACCGCCGCCGCCCGGCATGGTGCCGAGTTGCGCGGAAGGTGGCGTGCTCGGCGTGTTGCCCGGCATCATCGGCTGCATTCAGGCCACGGAAATTTTGAAACTCGCCATCGGCAAAGGCACTTCGCTGGTCGGACGCCTGATGCTCTTCAACGCGCTCGACATGAAGTTCAAGGAGCTCAAGCTGCGCCGTGACCCGGCGTGCCCCATCTGCGGCGATCATCCAACGATCAAGGAGTTGATTGACTACGAAATGTTCTGCGGCATCACGCCCGAGCCCGCGACGCCCGTCGGCAACCCCGACGAAGTCACGGTGCAGGACATGAAGCGCGCGCTGGATGATCCGAAGCTCGGCATCAAGGTCATTGACGTGCGCGAGCCGGACGAATACGAGATCGCGAAGGTCGCGGGCGTGCCGTTGCTGCCGTTGAGCCAGCTACAGCAGCGCTTCACGGAGCTGGACCCGAACTCGCAATACTACATCCACTGCAAGGCCGGCGTGCGCTCGATGAAGGCGCTGATGTTTCTGCGCGAGCAAGGCTTCAAGTATCTCAAGAGCGTGAAGGGTGGCATCGGCGCGTGGTCGGATGAGATTGACCACGGCGTGCCGAAGTACTGAGCCGCAAGCGGCGACCTCGCTCACCACAACTGCGGGAGACCATTCGCCAATTCCCGGCTTTTCAGAATTAGTGTCTAATTCGATGAAAGAAAGGATAAACTTATGCTACTCGAAGACGCGCTGGACAAATACCCGATGACGGTCAAGCTCCGCGACGGGACGGAGGTGGTCGTCCGCCCCCTGAATCGCCGCGATGACGTGCGGCTGCAAAAGTTTTTCCTCGCCGTGCCGGAGGAGGAACGCCTGTTTGTGAAACAGCCCATCACCGACCGGACGTTGTTCCGCCAGTGGTGCCGCCAGCCGGATTTCGAGCGCAACCTGCCACTGCTGATGCTGCACGGCAAAAAGGTCATTGGCGAGGCGACGCTGCATCAACGCGGCGGCGGGTGGAAGCGGCACATCGGCCTCATCACCTTGCTGACGCACCCGGAGTATCGCGGGCGCGACGTGTCGAAGGTTTTGGTGACGGAGCTGACGCACATCGCGCGGCACTGCGGCTTGCGGCGGTTGGAGGCGGAGGTGAACGGCGAGCGCAAAATCGCGCTGAATATTTTCGCGCAACTGGGTTTCAATGTGCTGATGAACCTGCCGGATTACGTCCTCGATATGAAGGCCGTGACGCACGATTATGTGCTGCTCGGCAAGAATCTGAAGGTGGAGGAGGAATACGCCGGCTTCGGCGGATAGCCGCCGGCGGGGCGGGCGGCGGCGGATTACTTCTTGCCCTGCGGCGGGAAGTGTGGGAAATACGTTCGGCAACGCATGAAAACCAAGGACGAAATCGTAGC
>JAPLTZ010000272.1 GCA_026397895.1 Verrucomicrobiota bacterium
CTCGCAGGTCTCGAAGGTCGCCGACGAATGGGTGCCGCTTCACCAAGGCACCGACGGCGCGTTCTGGATGTCCGTCGGCCACGTCATCCTCAAGGAGAACTACGCCGACCGCCTGGTGCCGGCGTTTCAGGATTACATGCGGCAATACACCGACGCCGCGTTCCTCGTCACGCTCGACAAGCAGGCCAACGGCAGCTTCCGCGCCGGCAAATTGCTCCGCGCCAGCCAGCTCGCCGCCACCAAGGATCAGGAGAACGCGGACTGGAAATTCTTCGTCGTGGACGAGACGACCAACGAACTCAAGCAGCCCAAGGGCACGGTCGGCCATCGTTGGCAGAAGAAAAAAGGCGAGTGGAATCTCAAGCTCGAAGACTGCGTCACCAACGAGCCGATCAAGCCCGCGCTCGAACTCAAGGGCCGCACCGACGCCACGATGCCGGTCGAGGTCACGGATTTTTCCGACGGCACGAACTCGCGCGTCATCTCGCGGCACGTTCCCGTGCGCCAAGTCGAGACCGTTAACGGCCCGGTGTTCGTCACCACGGCGATGGAGCTTTACTTCGCACAATACGGCATTGATCGCGGCCTCAAGGGCGAGTGGCCCAAGAGCTACGACGACGATTCCCAGCCGTTCACGCCGGCGTGGCAGGAGCGCTTCACTGGCGTGGCCAGCAGCGTGTGCGTGAACTTCGCCCGCGAATGGGCGCGCACCGCCGAGCACACCGGCGGCAAATGCAGCGTCATCATCGGCGCGGGCGTCAACCACTGGTATCACAACAACCTCATCTACCGCGCGGTCATCAACTCGCTCCTCTTCTGCGGCTGCGTCGGCAAGAACGGCGGCGGGCTGAACCACTACGTCGGCCAGGAAAAGCTCGTCCCGCAGACGTCCTAGGCGCCGGTCGCGTTCGGCGCGGACTGGGCCGGGCCGCCGCGCCAGATGAATTCGCCGTCATTCCACTACATGAATTCGGACCAGTGGCGCTACGACAAAGCGTTCAGCGAAATCTGCCCCGTCAGCGACGCGAAGCACCCGATGGCGCACGGCCACACCGCCGACAAGCAGGCGATGGCCGTCCGTTGCGGCTGGCTGCCGTGCTACCCGCAGTTCACGGCGCGAAGACCGACGAGGAAATCGTGGCGCACACGGTCAAGGAATTGAAGTCGCGCCAGCTCAAGTTCGCGATGGAAGACCCGGATAATCCCGAAAGTTTCCCCCGTTTGTTCTACGTCTGGCGCGGCAACGCGCTGAGTTCATCGGCGAAAGGTCACGAGTATTTCCTCAAGCACTATCTCGGCACGCACAACAACACCATCGCCGAGGAAGTCGCCAAGCCCGAGGTGAAGGCCGTCGTCTGGCACGACAAAGTCCAGCTCGGCAAGATGGACCTCGTCGTGGACCTGAACTTCCGCATGGACACGTCCGCGCTCTACTCGGACATCGTCCTGCCCGCCGCGACCTACTACGAGAAGAACGATCTCAACTCGACGGACATGCACAGCTTCATTCATCCGCTGCAAGCGGCTGTGCCTCCGTGCTGGGAGTCGAAGAGCGACTGGGCGATTTTCAAAGGCATCGCCGAGGAAACGTCCAAGCTCGCGCCGAAGTATTTCTCCGGCCCGGTGAAGGACATCCTCGTCTCGCCGCTGATGCACGACACGCCCGCCGAACTCGCGCAGCCGACCGTCAAGGATTGGGCGAAGGGCGAATGCGACCTCATCCCCGGCAAGACCGCGCCGAACATCAAGATCGTCGCGCGCGACTACGCGAACCTGCACAACCGCTTCGTCTCGCTCGGCCACAACTTCCGCAACAACGGCCTCGCGATGCACGGCACGCATTACGACGTGGACGACGCCTACGATGAATATCTGAAGACGCATCCCACCGAGAAGTGGGGCGGCAAAGAGTATCCCTCGCTGCGCGACGACAAGGACGCGTGCAACGTGATCCTGCATTTCGCGCCGGAGACGAATGGCGAGATGGCCCATCGCGCCTACGTGAGCGAATCCGTCAAGACGGGCATTGACCACACGCATCTGGCGAAGGACACGCGCGCCGTGCGGACGACGTTCGAGGATTTGACCGTGCAACCGCGCCGCACGCTGACCACGCCGTTCTGGACGGGCATCACCAACGGCAAGCGCACTTACTCGGACTACTGCCAGAACATCGAGGAGTTAATCCCGTGGCGCACGCTCACCGGTCGCCAGCATCTCTACCTAGACCACGAAGCCTACATCGCGTTCGGCGAACACCTGCCCACGTTCAAGCCGCGCGCCGAACTGCGCGTCACGCGCGACCTGGAGAAGTCGCCCAAGAACGAGGGCGGCATGGTGCTGAATTACCTCACGCCGCACGGCAAGTGGCACATCCACTCCACCTACGGCGACACGCTGCGCATGAAGACGCTGTCGCGCGGCTGCTATCCGGTCTGGGTGAACGACAAGGACGCCGACCTCATCGGCATCAACGACAACGATTGGATCGAAGTCTTCAACGACCACGGCGTCGTCTGCACGCGGGCCATCGTCAGCGCGCGGATTCCGCAGGGCATCTGCCTGCTGTATCACGCGCCGGAGCGGACGCTCGGCGTGCCGAAATCGCCCGAGCGCGGCATGAAGCGTGCCGGCGTCCACAACAGCCTCACGCGCACCCGGCTGAAACCGCTGTTCATGATCGGCGGCTACGCGCAATTCACCTACGCCTTCAACTACTGGGGGCCGCAAGGCGTCAACCGCGACACGTTTGTCGTGGTGCGGAAACTGAACAAGGTCGTGTTTTAACCGAATAAATTTATGGACGTAAGAGCCCACGTTTCCGTCATCTTTCACCTCGACAAGTGCATCGGGTGCCACACCTGCAGCGTCGCCTGCAAGAACGTCTGGACCGACCGCCCCGGCGCGGAATACATGTGGTGGAACAACGTCGAGACCAAGCCCGACACGGGTTTCCCGACGCGCTGGGAAGACCAGAACAAGTTCAACGGTGGCTGGAAACTGACCAGCGACGGGAAGCTGAAGATGCGGTGCCAGAGCAAGGCCGACACCTTCCTCAAGCTGTTCTACAATCCCAACCAGCCGAACCTCGACGATTACTACGAGCCGTTCACCTACAAATACGAGGACCTCTTCACCGCCAAGCAGGGCGACGACCAACCCACGGCAATTCCTGTTTCGCTCATCACCGGCGAACCGATTGACATCAAGTCCGGCCCGAACTGGGACGACGATCTCTCCGGCTCGCCGCTCTACGCCGAGAACGACATCAACCTCGACAAGCTCTCCGAGGAAGAACGCAACATGATGTTCGAGGTCGAGCGCATGACGATGTTCTACCTCCCGCGCATCTGCAACCACTGCGCGAACCCCACCTGCGTCGCCGCCTGTCCCTCCGGCGCGATCTACAAGCGCGGCGAGGACGGCATCGTCCTCATCAACCAGGAAAAATGCCGCGGCTGGCGCGCGTGCGTCGCGGCCTGCCCCTACAAGAAAATTTATTACAACTGGAAGACCGGCAAGTCCGAGAAGTGCATCCTGTGCTTCCCGCGCCTCGAAACCGGCCAGCCGCCCGCGTGCTTCCATTCCTGCGTGGGCCGCATCCGCTACCTCGGCGTGATGCTCTACGACGCCGACAAGATTCCCGCCGCGATGAAAGTGCCCGACCGCGCGCTCGTCGAATCGCAGCGCGGCGCGTTCCTCGACCCGAACGACCCTGCCGTCATCGCCGCCGCGCGCAAGAACGGCATCAGCGAGGAATTCATCGAGTCCGCGCAGAAATCGCCCGCGTGGAAATACATCATGGACTGGAAGCTCGCGCTGCCACTCCACATCGAATACCGCACCATGCCGATGCTGTTCTACGTCCCGCCGCTGCTGCCGGTGATGGGCAAATCCGAGAACGGCACATACACGCACGACGCGAAAAACTTTTTCACCTGCCTCGAAAAGGCGCGGCTGCCGATGAAATATCTCGCCAGCCTCTTCAGCGCCGGCAACGAACAGATCGTCGAAGGCGTGATGAAGAAGCTCATGGCCGTGCGTTATTTCAAGCGCTGGCAGGGCGTGCGCGACATCGCCGAGGGCGACGTGCAGAAGATTTTGCGCGAGGCGCAGACCACGCCGGAGGAGGTCGAGGAGATTTACCAGATGACCGCCATCCCGACGCAGTATCAGCGTTATGTCCTCCCGCCGTTGCAGCGCGAGGAAGCCATCCAGAACACGTGCAGCCCCGAAGCCTGCAAAGGCTGCTCCGGTTTCAGCATGAGCCCGACCGTCATGGGAGAACGCGCCTGATGAACCCGCTGACTACAACGCTCACCACGCTCTCCGGCCTGCTGGAATATCCCGGCAGCGAATTCGCGTCGCGCTTGGCAGCGGCACAGTCGGCCGCGCCGCTCGCCCGCTTCTGCACCGCCATCTCCGCGCTCACTCCGGACGAACGCGAGGAGCTTTACACCGGCACGTTCGATGTCACGCCCGCCTGCGTGGCCTACGTCAGCATTCATCTCTTCGGCGAGGAAAATTTCAAGCGCGGCGAATTCATGGCCGGCCTGCACGCCCGCTATCAGCAGGCCGGTTTCAGCACGATGGGCGAATTGCCCGACCATCTCGCCGTCCTGCTCCGCTTCACCGCGCAGGTGGACGATGCCGAGCGCCGCGAGATCGCCGAGTTCTGCCTGCTCGGCCCGGTCGGCAAAATGATCGCCGCCCTGAACGAATCCAATCCCTACCGTGCGCTGCTCGAAGCGGTGCGCGACACGCTGCAAGCCGCGTATCCCGACGTGAAGCCAGCGTTGAGTCCCGTCGAGCAGATGCGGTTGCACGGCGCGGGCTGCGCCACCGTTACCGCCGGTTGCGGCTGCGGTTCGGCC